>JAJDEC010000269.1 GCA_029259995.1 Phycisphaerae bacterium | reverse complement strand
CTCTTGTATACGAGCGGAACGTCGGGCACGCCCAAAGGTGTTCTCCAGACACATCGAAACCTGCGATCGAATATCGACGCATGCATTGAAGCGGGGCGGCTCGATCAGACGCATCGATTCCTCGGCGTATTGCCCCTGTTTCACAGTTTCGGAATCACGGCGATGCTGCTCGTTCCGATCCGGCTGGGCGCGACGGTCTACTACCTTCCAAAGTTCAATCCGAATCTGATGATCAAGTCGATCCGCGATCGGAAGAGCACGATCGTCCTTGTCATCGCGAGCATGTACACGGCGCTGTTGCGCAGCAAGTCCGCCAGGCCGGAGGACCTGGCGTCCCTCACGTACGCCATCAGCGGGGGCGAGGCGCTTTCTCCCGTCACATTCGAGGCATTCAAGAAACGCTTCCATGTCGAAATCCTCCAGGGATACGGCATGAGTGAAGCGGCGCCCGTTGTGAGTCTCAGCATGCCGTGGGCGCATCGGGAAGGCAAAGTCGGCCAGCCGATTCCCGGCGTGACGATTCGCGCGTTCGACGACGACGGCCGCGAACTGGCCGATGGAGACATCGGCGAACTGCGGGTCAAAGGTCCCAACGTCATGGCCGGCTATTACAAGAAGCCGGAAGAGACGAAGGCTGTCCTGACGGACGACGGTTGGTACAAGACGGGCGACATGGGATGTGTCGATGCAGAAGGCTACATTCAGATCACGGGTCGCAAGAAGGAAATGATCATCATCGGCGGGGAGAACGTGTATCCGCGCGAGATCGAGTCCGCGCTCGAAGCGCACGACGCCGTCAATGAAGCCGCCGTGATCGGTCAACCCGACCCGTCGCGCGGCGAGGTTCCCGTTGCGTTTGTTTCACTGGTCGACGGGATGCAGGTGACGGAAGTCGAACTGCGTGAGTTCTGCCGGGACAAAGTCGCTGGCTACAAGGTCCCGAAGCGCGTGATCATCTCGGACGATCTGCCGCGCGGGCCGACCGGCAAAATACTCAAGCGGGAACTGCGCCCATTGCTCTGATTGAATTCGACGCGCCGATTATTCGCCGAAGATCGTCTCGGCAATCGAGACCTGTTCGGGCAGCTCGTCAAGAATCTCATCCACTTTTGCGGCATCCAGTTTGATCAGCTTGTAGAGATCTTCCGAGATTTCCGCATTCTTGTCATGCTGAGCGAAGCCGATGCCCGCCTTGCACGTGAGGATGTCGGCGACGTTGACAATGGCCGGCAGTTCGCGATTCACTTCGGCAAGCGCCATCGGATTGTGATGATAGCCGATCGTCGTGCAGATCGTCTGAGGGAAGCGCCACTTCTTCGCCAGCGCCATGCCGAATGCCTGATGATCGGCGCCGATGATTTCGCTTTCAATTTCGCAGAACTGACCGCCGGCATGCTGGAATTTTCCGACGACTTCACCAAGCTCGTTCGAGAACAATTGTCGTTCGACGAGCAGGCCGAGATCGGAGATCAGGCCGGCGAGGAAGCTCTCCTCAACCTGGGGCCGTCCCTGCGCCGCGGAGAGCAGGCGGGAACCGACGCCAATGCCGATCGAATGTTTCCAGACGTCGGCGCCGCTGAATCCGTCGATCGTCACGCCGCCGGTAAACAGATGCGTCATCGATGCGGCGATCGCGATGTTCTTCACGGCCGAAAGGCCGAGAAGCACGATGGCGCGATCGATGCTCGATATCTGTCCGGGCAGGCCGTAGAAGGCCGAGTTGACCACCTTCAGGATGCGGGCCGACAGGGCGGGATCGTTCTTGATGACATCGTGCAGATCGCGGGCCGTCGACTTCGGATTCTCGACGATCTCAATGATCTTGACGGTCACTTCCGGAAGCGTTGCGATCTCGCCGACGTCTGCAATGGCGTTTTCAACCAGAGCTTTCGTTTCCTGCGTTAGTTCGGCTTGAAGCATGGCTGGCCTCGCGTCTGAGTGTTTCTTGGCTTTTTCACTGCGGCGCGCGAAATTCACGCGCTCTGAAACCGTATCGGCACATGCGGTTCCCGAGTTCATGAGGATGTTGCGTATTACGTTGTTGGAAAGACCGAGCGATGAAGGATTGTCCGGAGTTATCAGACAATGCGCGAGGCGCCTTGGCGGCGGACGCCGCCCCTGCGAGTCAACTGATGGTCGACATCATGTTCCAGGCGAGCGGCGTTTCACGTTCGATCGGCATCGCCGCGATTCGGCCGATAACCCGGCCGATGTCGTTGGGGGGGATTCCGTCGCCGGGACGCTGTACGCTGAGGGCCTCCGCCGTAATCGTTGCTCCGACGGGGATCCGATGCCGTGCGACGATGCGCCCGCGTGCATTCGATCTGACCTCTCGCTCGATATCAAGACACGTGCGATCGCTGCGTCCCAGCAGAACGCGCGCTTCGCGGGCTCGACGAATGTAATCGGCGAACGCCGTGGGTTCCAGCGATGCCGCATGATCCGGACCCGGCGCCGTGCGATCGAGCGTGATGTGCTTTTCAAGTATGTCAGCGCCGGCCAACACGGCAAAGGCTCCGGTTTCAGTTTCGATCGTGTGATCGCTGAATCCGACGGGGACGTCGAACGCGCCTGTCATCCGATGAATGATCGACAGGTTGACTTGATCGATCGGCGTCGGATAAGAGGAGACGCAATGGAGCAGTGCCAGTCGATGATCTTGCCTGGCATGATCAAGCGATTCGACGGCCGCCTCGATTTCGATCCATTCCGAGGCCCCCGTTGACACAATGAGCGGGCAGCGAC
Organism: Phycisphaerae bacterium; assembly: GCA_029259995.1. Lineage (GTDB taxonomy): Bacteria > Planctomycetota > Phycisphaerae > UBA1845 > UTPLA1 > ECT2AJA-110-A. The sequence goes on along the minus strand of JAJDEC010000269.1, from coordinate 10,653 downwards.
ATCGCGAGACCGCTTCCAACAACGGAACGTTGATCAGGTCCGGCGATGCAATCTTGATGGCTTCGGGGCACAGTTTGTCTGCGAGCCAGGCCAGTTCGTCGAGACCGAATGGCGTGGCGATGAAATCGATTCGGACATCTCTTGCATAATCCCGAAGTTCGTGCAGTGCATCATCCGGCAGTTCGAGTCTTCGCAGCATGTCTCGTTGCGACAGCGCCGCCCCAGGTTGTTTGCGCTGATAATCGCATGTCGCCGCATCCGCCGAGGCAAGAACGTCTGCCGAGAAGATCTGAAGCTTGATCGCATTTGCGTCGGCCCGTTTCGCCGCGTCGATCAGTCGTTTCGCCTTGTCGACGGAACCATCGTGATTGACGCCGATTTCGGCGATGACATAGGGGCGTTTCGCGCCGATCAGCGTCGCGATCGACTTGGGTTCAACGCCGTCTCCGGCGGCCGACAGAATGCGGGATGCATGCGGTTCCGCGGAAACTCGCTTCGGATTGAGATACGATTCCGCGACGTGTGCATCCGCGGCGGAATCCACGTCGATCGTTGGTCCGCCCGAGATGACCCCTCGTCGATCCCGGCCGAAGAATGCATGCGGATCGATTTCGTCGACGCGGAACAGCGATTCGCGCGTGACGGCAACGATCGCGCCATCGTGCGCGTAGAGCGGCTCGAGATCCTGTCGGCGATAGATCGAGTTACTCCGATACTGAATCATGCGATCGCCATCGAGCCGATGCATCCAGTCCGGATGAAACTTTTCCACTGGCGACAGGCTGCGAACGCTGTCCGCGTTCGTTTCGAGCAGTTTGTCGATCGCGGCGTCGATGATGCCCGGGGCACGAACCGGGATGTTGGCATACAACAGGGCGACGTGCGTCACGGCTTGAAACATTCGCTCGTATTCGAGGACGGCATGGCGGGCGGCCGCGTCAACGGTCGCCGTGTCCGTCGCCAGTTCCGCCGGGCGATCGATCACGATCAGTCCCTTGGCGCGGCCAATCGCCGCAGCGGCGTCAAGATCCGTGCTCAGGCACAGGGCGTTGAGGCGATGGGAGGATCGGGCGGTATCGATCGTCCACGCAATCATCGGACGACCGGCCACGGGCAGGACATTCTTCTGCGACAGGCCCTTGCTGCCGGCGCGAGCGAGGATGATGCCGAGCGTAAAGGTGTCGTTCATACTGTGAAGATCGAGATTCCTGCCCCCCAAGCTTGAGGATGGCAGAATGAACGGCTTCGCACGCGAAAAAATAGGTTCTTCACGGATCTGCGGGATGACGGCGTATCACACTTTGGAAGTTGAATTGTGCGATGCGAAGGATCCCGGAGGGATCCAATGAGAATAGTTCAGCGATTCATCGCTGGGACACGCAGCTCCAAATGCCAATTTCCGTCCCGTAGGGACGGAATGAGTGCCACGCGCCTGGCTCACGCCGTCCCACCGGGACGGCAAGACGTAAAAAACGCTCGTCGCAATCCCAGCCTTGAAAAGGCTGGGCTAGTTTCATGTCGTCCCTGCCGGGACTCGGTGGAATGCAGCCGCCCAGTCGACAAGAGCCGTCAACGGTCCCCGCAAACCCGTGATGAACCGAAAAACGGCGATTCCGCATAGAATCCGGACATGCCCGAACTCCCCGAAGTCGAAACCATCGCCAGTGCCCTGCGGAAGCGGATGACGGATTGCGTCGTCGCGTCGGTCCAATTGGGTCGCAGAGACTTCGTCCGCCAAGGTGTTGCCTCGATCAAACGATCGATGACGGGTGAACGCATCTCGGCCATCGAACGTCAGGGCAAGCGAATGTGGCTCATCATGGGGAACGGCGCCGCCTGCCTGATCCATCTTGGCATGAGCGGTCGCGTGACGCTGGAATCCCCGGATTCGCCCGTCCTGCCGCACACGCATCTGACGATCCGCCTCGCTGACAGCCTGATCGAAATGCGCCTCCGCGATCCGCGCCGATTCGGCGGCGTCTGGTACTTTCCGAAGGGACGAGCGGAGGCGGACAAGGTCATAGAAAAGCTCGGCCCCGACGCCCTCGATATCAAGTCCAATGCGTTCGTCGAGATTTGCCGCGGCCGTCGGCCGATTAAGGCGCTGTTGCTCGATCAACGCGCCCTGGCCGGTGTGGGGAACATCTATGCGGACGAGGCGCTGTTCGATTCTCACATTCATCCGTTGACGCTTGCGAATGCGCTATCGGTCGAGGAACGCAAGTGCCTGGCCGCGAGTATTCGCCGAACGTTGCGAAAGGCCGTCCGGCTTGGCGGATCGACGCTTCGTGACTATGTGAAGGCCGATGGTTCGATGGGGGAGTTCCAGAATGTGCATCGCATCTACGGTCGTGAATCGCAAGCCTGCGTCCGATGCAAGGCGACGATCGAACGCATCATCGTCGCCCAGAGATCCACGCACATCTGCACAATCTGCCAGCCGCTTCCGATTTGACGTGCCATGGGATCAGACGTGCGGGCTCTTCAAGTCGAATCGGCGTCGACTCACGGTCAGATTCTCGCCTTCCTCACGCACTTTCCTGAACCCGAGCAAGTGCATGATCTGCATGGGGAACCATCGAGCGACGCGCCGATTGACGACGAACGTATCGGGCTGGTACTTGTGACGATAAATCCCTGGAAGAATTCGCACGAGATGATGCGCGTGCAGATGTCGCAGCGCCGAGGAGACATAGAGCCAGAACGGCCGAACGTCTCGAGCCAGAAAGAACCCGTCGCTTCCCTTGCCCTGATAAAGGGGCAGAAGCAAACGCCCGGATTCGTCCACCCGGATATCCCCGTCCTTGTCTGTTGCGATGACGTCGCCCGCCGTCACGGGTTGGAAGTTGACGTAGCCGGGACGCATGACGAAGTCCTGTTCCGGCGATACGGCCTTCCGATAGCGAAGCTCGAGAATGCGCGGCAGATGGCGGGTTCGCTCCGTGAGTCGCCGCCGCGCGGCGACGGCCTCGGGGACATCCGCCGCGTCGATACAGCCTGAATGCAGGAGACCGATCCAGATGGCGGACTCCTGATTCTCAATCGATTCCGGCTCGTCGTGCTGGCCCGCTTCAAACCCGATTGTCACGTGCCCCAGCGAATTGACGTATTCAAGCAACACGCCGTCGATCGTTTCTTCCAGTCCGAGGATGACAGGCACGGGAAACTGAAACGCGAGTCTCCGATTGCGAATCGTATCGCCCAGGAGGACGAACGGGCCGCCGCTGGCGGAACTCGTGTGCAGGTCGAGGAAGTAACACTCGCCGCGCGAGCGATCGAACGCGTCGTCCAGCGCAGAAAGCAGGCCCCACATCTCTTCATGTTCGATCGTCGTGAATCGATTCGGCGCCAGCTCCCGGACTGCCGCGATCCGATCTTCGGACCAGACGCGATTGAGATCCTCCGCCAGGTATCGATCGCCGCGCTCCAGCGCCGACAGATTCCCGGCGATGCCGACAATTTCACCTCGGAAGGGGGGATTGCGTTTTTCCAGGATCTGGATGACGCGCCGAAGTGCGTGAATGCCCGACACTTCGTTGCCGTGGATGCCCGCGACGCAAACAACAGACGGTCCCGCTGTCGCGCCGCGAAACGCGCCGACGATTCGCTCGAAACGTGGTGGAGATGGTTCGATTTCAGCGGCCAGCGTTGTCACAGGTATCAAGTGTCTTTCAGCGAATTCTCAATGAGTTCCGCCGCAATGTTCAGCATATCGTGTTCTGTCACGATCCCCACCAGTTTATCGTCCTGGACGACGGGCAGACAGGCCACACCCAGTCTCCGCATCATCGCAATGGCCTCCAATGTCGTCATGTCCGGCGTGGCCGTGTGCGGATTGGGGATCATTATATCCCGAACGGCCACGGGTTCCGCAATTCCGCGGGGCAGGTTTCTCGCCATGTGCCGCAGCAGCGTCCGGTAGGAAACCAGGCCGACGAGCCGATTCTGGTTGTCTTCGACAGGAACGTGGCGAATTCGCCGCCAATCCATCAGATTGGCGACGAGATCGATGACCTCGTCCTCGTTCACTGTGAAAAGATCGGTCGACATGTACTGTTCGAGCCGTGCGTAGTTCGTCGTCCAGTTGCCCGTTCGGCGGAGTTTCGCCAACGGCCATTCGTGAACCGGATCATTGTCCCGGCTCAATTCCGCCATCTGGCACGTCAACGAGCTCAATCGATCGCTGCGATTGCCCGACGTGCCCATCTTGGACAGGGACTCAAGCATCCACGTGGCCCCGGTCTGTTTGCTGGCCACGCGGGCCTCGATGACGCCGAGATATCGATCAATATCCCGGCTGTCGATCTTCAGGAACTTCAGGCCTTCGTGTGCGAGCGGGAGCAGGTTGTCGAGAATCAGGCGTTGCGCCGGCGCGATTTTCTTGTCGATCCATGTGAACTGGGCCTGCAATCCCTGTTGCGCCGCGCTGAAGAAGTTGTTTCGCGCCGTGTCAAACGCCATGATGCGCGTCACATCCTCGTACTTTTCACTGACGCCCGCCATCAATCCGAACCAGAACGCCGCGTTCGCCACTTCATCGATCGTCGTCGGCCCCGACGGAAGAAATCGGTTCTCGATGCGGAGATGCGGCTTGCCGTCCGTGATACCGTAGCATGCGCGATTCCAGCGATAGACTGTCCCGTTGTGCGTCTGCAAGGCGCGCAGCTTTGGCGCGTCGCCGCGCTCGATGCATGCGAACGGATCCTCTTCCTTTTCTGCAACGAAAAGAACGCGGAAACGCGATATGTCCTCTTGAAAAATCTCAACGGCGGACTTGTCGACCCAGCGCGTACCGAAACTGACGCGCGGCGCGAGTTCCCGATGCGAGTCCTGTTGATCGCGTGCATCAACGGACTGATGGAAGACGGCGATTCGTGTTTCTTTCCACAATCGGCGCCCGAATAGAAGCGGCGAATTCACGGCGGCTGCCATGACGGGTGCCGATATCGCCTGGGCGACGTTGTACAGTTGTGCGAATCGATCGGGCATGACCTGAAAGTGGACCTGAAAACTGGTGTTGCACGATTCGACCAGCACGGATTCCTGTTTCACGCTCAGTTCGTCCATGCCCTTGATGACGAATTGAAACGGACCGCCGCGCAGCGCCATCAAGGCGTCATCCAATCCCTGATAACGCGGCAGGGGCGTCATATTCTGCGGCCGAAGGTCCGACGCCTCCAGCGTCGGAAGGATCCCCGTTTGAATGACGTCGGCGTCGAAATCTTCCGCGACCGATCGAATGCACTTCAGCTTCTCATTGATCAGCGTCTCCATCTGGCGGAGACAGTCGCCGCCGAGATCCAGCGGCGCAAGATTGTGTTCCATGTTGAATCGGGCGAGCTCTGTCGTTAGTTCCGGATCATTCAGGCGTTCGAGCAGCTCGAGGTTGATCGGGTTGGGGCGACATGCCGCACCGACGATGATCAATTCCTGTTCCGCCCCGATTCGACGAAATCCCGACTCGATCATCCCCCGACTCAGCATCTCCTCCAGGGCCTGAATGTCCGTCAGCAATCGCTTGACGAATTGACGGCGCTCGTCGCCCGGTATGTCAGTCCGAATGTCGTGTTCACCCATGAAGACGCTTCCGTCGGCGATTGGCGATTGGAGAAAGGGATCAGTGTAGCAGAGGACCGAATCGGACCCAAGTTGAGATACGGATGACTTATCGCAAATCCACGCAATTGTTCGGACACGGAAGTTGTCCGTGCGTCCCCCTTTTTTCTCGAAGCGGCGCTCGTATTGCCTGTTCCATCACGAACGGACGTGCGTCTTATCTGCTGAATGTCGAAACGTCTCGCTCGCGCTACCGCCGAACAGGCAGATCATTCGACCCTGTCGTCGAAAGCATATTAAATCTCGGCGCGAATCGTCCAATCGATTTCGAACGTCGACCGGATCGCTCGCCGATACCGATGATGTGACTCTGGACTTCAGCCATCTTGTCCTCGCGGAAGGAATCGACCTGTTGTCGAATATCGGACGCGATGTCTCGTTGTTGATCGCCGCCGGCGTGGTCCTCGGGGGCGGCCTGCTCGGTTGGATCCTGGCGTCCAGACGGGCCGCGGCGGCCGAACGCCGTGTTGACGAATTGGACGAGCGTATTGAAGGTCCGTCGGCCCGAGAACTTTGTGCCGAATTGTCCAGGATCATCACACCCTATCGCAAAGGCGCATACGGTCGTCCAGTCGAAGATCGCCTGCCGCCCGAGCGCAGATTCCTGCGCAATCTCCGCGTACAACTCAGACTATCACGCCAGCGACGGCAACAGATCGAAGCGATGCACGCCCAGAACCTTGCGGAGTGTGCGAGCTTGCGAGACGAGTTGGAGTCAATTCGACGCGCAGCGGATGAGGCCGCCGCTGCGATCGCCCAGGCGACGTCTGCGTCCGTCCTTGAGCGTCCTGCCGCAGAATCCGAGTTGCCTGACCCTCCAACTTTGCCCACGATCGAATCGATCGAACCGCCCGTATCAACTGAACCAATCGAAGCGGCGGAAGTCGGCGATTCGTCCGCTCCGCCGACACAGCCTGAATCGCCCGCGATTGAACCGTCCCTGGCGGAAACCCCTGCCGCCGATTCGTCGGACACGTCCGATGACGCGGACGTCGCGGACCTGGTCTTTTCCGCATTGGACGATCAGACGGACGACGATTCAGGCGCCTCAACCGTCGAAGACGAAACGGCGGCATTGATCGCCGAAGGCAATGCGGGCATGGACGCATTGACCGACTCGGCCGAAGTCGATGAAGCGATTGACTTCGATTCACTGCTGGCCGAATCCGCCGCAAAGCTCGGTGTCGAATCGCTGGATGACGATTCCCTCGGGGGCGTCGAGGCGTTTGAGCAACAACTCGCGGATGCGGGATACGGTTCCGATGAGGAATCCACGTCCGAGCCGACCAACGAGATCAAATCTGAGGCCACTGACGCAGAGGACGATGCAACGAGCCCCATCCCATCTCCGGAACCGGAAGCGTCGTCGCCCGACGACGTCGATGCCGACTCAAAAAAAAAGTCCATGCCTGACGCGCTAGCGGACATCGAGGATAACGATGGCGTTGCCAACGATCCTGTCGCGGCAGAACTCGATGAAGTGATGGAGGCCGACGGGGCGATCGAATCCGTCGAAACGCCGGATGCCGTGGAAACGGGCGAAGCCGATTCCGCGGCGCCCGACGAACCATTCGGGGAATTGGAATCCATCGTTGCCGACGAGATGGCAGACTCCGCCGCGAAATCTCTCGCGGCCGTCGAGATGGAAACGCCCATCGCCGACGCCATCGACCAGGCAGCTGATAACGACGCGCCCACAGGTAATTCGGTTTCCGATCCGAACTCGGACACGCCGGAATCCGTAACGCAATCGGCGACGCCCGACGACTCGGCGTCTGTCGACATCGTCAACAAGGCAAAGATCGACATCGATGCCGCGGTCGCTCGGGCGGATGCAAGCCGGGCGGCCCTCGAAAGTCTCGACGCATCCCTCGACGCGAATCTGAACCATCGACGCGACATGATCGCACGGATCGACAGCGCCCTGAACGAACGACAAATCCAACTCGTGACGGACATCCTTCGGGCCGAGGCCGAGCACCTGTCTCTCACCGAAGCGCTCGATCAGATTCGATCGTCCGTCGACGCGATTCAAGGCGACTTGTCCGCCGTCATCGGAGACGGACTCGGCGCTAACAAGCCCTCGCAGGATTAGCCGACGAGCGACGCAGACGACGCCGACCCTTCGGCATCGACAGAACCGTTACAAAACGCATTGCACAACGGCAACGAAAGCGCCTCCATCACTCACAATCCCTCCGATGCGGCGTTGACACGTGGCGATAACGCACCGATCAGAATACGATTGCCATTGTCAGGCGTCGTCTTACGGCGCGCGAATCACGAGATCAGATAGAACAGGATTGGACGCTTGCCCATGGCGAAACCCCGTCAACGCTCCGCCGAAAAGAACCCGCTCGCCGCCCTCAGACTGATCGGTATGGTCCATCTGCCCGCATTGCCCGGCTCCGCGTCGGCGTCGATGGCAATCGACGACATTTCTCAACGTGCCGTTCACGACGCCAAGCTCCTTCAAAAAGCCGGATTCGACGCAGTCATCGTGGAAAACTTTGGCGATGCCCCCTTTGCCGCGACCAACGCTCCCAAGGAAACGATCGCCGCCATGTCCATCATCGTGCGCGATGTCGTCCGGGCCCTGAAAGTTCCCGTCGGCGTAAACCTCCTGCGCAACGACGCATTCGGCGCACTCGCGATTGCTGCTGCGACGAGTGCGGCGTTTATTCGCGTGAACGTCCTTTCGGGCGTATATGCAACGGACCAGGGCGTGATTACGGGCAACGCCGCGGAATTGCTTGCTCGCCGAAGACTCGTCGCGCCGCACGTACGAATCGCGGCCGATGTGCACGTGAAGCACGCCGCGCCGCTCAGTCAGCCCGACATCGCCCTCGCGGCGGAAGAGACGGCCTATCGCGCCGGCGCCGATGCCCTGATCGTCAGCGGTACGGGCACGGGCGTGCCGACGGATCTGTCCAACGCTGAACGCGTCAAACATGCCGTGCCCAATCGACCGCTCTGGATTGGAAGCGGGGCGACGGCGGAGACGATTGGCGACACGCTCACCATCGCCGATGGCGCCATCGTCGGCACATGCCTGAAGCGCGCGAACAAGACGACGAACCCGATCGATTCCAAGCGCGTGGCTGCGTTCATGAAAGCGGCTGGACGCTGAGTCATGAGAAGCCGGCCAATAGCCGGTTTCGCTGAGTCGTGTGGAATGGGCTGATCGCCGGTTTCGCTGCGTTGTGTGGAACCGGCTAATAGCCGGTTCAAAAAGACGGGCTATTAGCCCGTTCCATACGAAGGCGGGGCGCTTCGACGGTTTGAATGCTTTTTCGACGCTCGGATTCCGGCAATCACTACATCGATGTCCAGACCAGCGTCAATCCCAGGACCACGATCAGCATCGAAACAACGCGTGCGAAGTGATGCTCGCTCAGTCGCTTGTAGACTTTCGCGCCGATGATCGTTCCCACGATCGATCCGGGAACGAGCCACAGTCCCGCGCGGACATTGTCCATGCCCAGCGTCTTCTCCGTGATTCCGAACGTGACTCGTGAAATACTCGTAGCGAAGAAGAAGGCGAGCAGCGTCGCGCGAAACGTGCGTTTGTCCAGCTTCAGCGATTTGAAGAGCACAATGACCGGCGGTCCGCCGGTCCCGAAACATGCCCCCAGAATGCCGGACGTGAGCGCGACCGGTACGGAAATCAGGCCCAGCAGTGGACGAATTCGCGGAAGTCCGTTGCCGGCCGCGGCTTCGGAATTCTGCGGGCGACGATCGCGAATGTCTGTCACGAGAAAGTGAATCCCGGCCGCCGCGACGAACGCGCCCAGCGTCATTTTCAATGCTTCGCCGCTTCCCGATGCGAGGACCTTGGTACCGATCCACGCACCGACGATGAGCGGCGGCACGATGATCCACAGGAGCTTGCCCCATGCGTATCGCCACTCGCGCGACAGCACGAGAACTTCCGTAATCCACGTCAGCAGCAGAATGGTAGAGACAACACCTGGCAGATCGTCGAGAAGGATCACCATCAGCGTGACGGCAAACATACCGGCGCCGAACCCGACAGTCGCATAGATGATCTGGCCGCCGATGAGGATCAGCAGACAGAGAAGGTACAGCGTGATGCTGTCCTGGAATAACGGGGGGATCGTGAACATGAACGAAATCTATGCGCCGATACGGGTGCCATGCTCACTCCGGTTTCGAAAGTGAGTGACGATAACGAGTCGTGTGAATGTGATTAGAATGGGATCATGTCGATTTGCCAACAAAGGTGGGCATGCATCGGCGAGCGCGAGGCCGGGTGCCATGCCGGGTGCCATGCTTACCCCCGCTGAGCCTTATTCAAAACGACAATACCGCGAGAGGCATCCGTCGGGTCGCAAGCGATCACATGATCCAACAAAGGTAAGCATGTTGCACGACTGATGCGGCATCGTCAGCCATCCGCCGCCGCCTCCCACTTCTCATTCAGCTCGACAAGTTCTTCACGAATCCGATCGTATTCCGAATGCAGCGCCTGTCGCTTCTCCGCATCCTTCATTGCTTCCGGATCGGCAAACGAGACTTCGATCGCTTCGATTCTCGTCTCGATCTGAATGATCTTCTCTTCGATCTCTTCGATTCGCTGCGCTGCATATTTCGAACGAGACTTCTTGTTCTGCTTCTTCTCCCGTTTCTCTTTCTCTTCGCGCTTGGACCGCTCCGCCGCCTTGCGATCGGCCTCAATCTGTCGGGCCGCCTCTTCGCGCTTCGCGAGCAGCTCGGCGTAGGTCGACCAGTTGCCGTCGATGACTTCGCATTCCGTTCGTCGCGGCAGCACGAGCAGACGCGTTGCGATGCGATCGAGGAAGTATCGATCGTGGCTGACCATCAGGATGCTGCCCGGATACAGCTTGAGCGCCTCTTCCAGCGCCTCGCGCGCGAGGATATCCAGATGGTTCGTCGGTTCGTCGAGCACGAGCACCTGCGGATTGGTCCAGACGAGTCGCGCCAACAGGACGCGCGACTGCTCGCCGCCCGACAGATTCCCCACGCGCTTGAAGACGGCGTCGCCCTGAAACAGGA
>JAJDEC010000268.1 GCA_029259995.1 Phycisphaerae bacterium | reverse complement strand
GCGATGGCCAGTTCGAAGTTGTTGCTGGCCGCCGTGAACGCGATGGTTGTCGTCTTTCCGTAGTCGGCTCCGAGTTTCTTGCCCATCCAGAACGAAATGAGAAACATGACGACGAAATAGATGCCGAGCGGCAATGCGATTCGCATGACATCCAGCGGCAATTGCACAATCCTGTCGCCCTTGAAGCTGAACATGACGACGATCGTGAACAGCAGCGCGATCAGAGTGATTGGCGAGATCCTGGGCACGAAGACGGATTCGTACCAGTCGCGGCCCTTGCGCCCGATGAGCACAAATCGTGTCAGCATGCCCGTGAAGAATGGAATGCCGAGATAGATCAATACGCTCCAGGCAATCTGGCCGATCGTAATGTCGACGGCCATTCCCTTCAGGCCCAGCAGAGGCGGCAGCACAGTGATAAACAGCCACGCATAGATCGAGAAGAAGAGAATCTGAAAGATCGAATTGAATGCCACGAGTCCGGCGGCATATTCGCGATCGCCCTGGGCGAGATCATTCCACACGATGACCATGGCGATGCATCGGGCGAGACCGATGAGGATGAGGCCGATCATGTAATCCGGATAGTCGCGAAGAAAAATCACGGCCAGGCCGAACATGAGCAGCGGTCCGATGATCCAGTTCTGCACGAGCGACAGCGTCAGCACGCGCGCATTGCGGAAGACGTCGCCGAGTTCTTCGTATCTCACTTTCGCGAGCGGCGGATACATCATCAGGATGAGACCGACGGCGATGGGAATATTGGTCGTGCCGACGGAGAGTTTGTCGATCGCGCCCGCGACGCGCGGGACGAAGTGGCCCAGCATCACGCCGAGCGCCATTGCGAGGAAAATCCAGAGCGTCAGGAAGCGATCGAGGAAAGACAATCGGGACTGGCACTGTTTCGGCATCGGTTTCACTCCGGTCTCTGTGCCGAGACGCTCAGTTGCGTGATGAAATCCGCGGGTCCAGTGCCCTGCGGCAATGCTGTGATGATCTTCTGATAGAGCGGGTCCTGCGCGCTTGTCATCGTCTCGATGTAGGTTGAATTCGTTTCCAGCTTCAGGTTTGCGAGACCGGCGTCTCTTGCGTGTGATTCCGTTTCCTTGACGAGAACCGCGCCGGCGATGCAGCCGACGAGGGCCTCGACATCGGCGCGGACGCTTTCGGGCAGGGGTTTCAGTAATGCGAGATCGGAGACGGCAACGCGGCCGCCGGGTTTGAGGACGCGGGCGATTTCGCGCCAGACCTGCCGCTTGTCGGGTGCCAGGTTAATGACACAGTTGGAGATGACGACGTCAACGCTGTCGTCGGCGACCGGCAGATGCTCGATCTCGCCGAGTCGGAACTCGACGTTGTCGAGGCCCGAACTGTCGCGATACTTCGCAAGATTTTTGCGTGCCTTGTTGAGCATTTCGGGCGTCATATCGACGCCGATGACGCGGCCGCTCGCGCCGACTTTCGGACCGGCGATGAAGCAGTCAAATCCGCCGCCGCTGCCGAGATCGAGCACGACTTCGCCCGGTTTCAGTTGAGCGATGGCCGTCGGGTTTCCGCAGGAGAGGCCCATGTTGGCGCCCTCGGGGATTGCGCTCAGTTCGGCGCCGTCGTATCCGATCTGTTCGGCGAAGGCCGTCGCGTCGGTTTCGGCGGAACAGCAGGAAGAGACGCCGCAGCAGCCCTGAATGGCGTCGACCGCAGCCGCGGCGTTGTCGTTCTGTCGGGCGATGGCGGCGTATCCGGTTCTGACTTTGTCGCGAAGTTCGTGGGACATGTTCGAGTCTGTTGTCATTGGTGTCGTTCCTTTATGTGTTATCGCGGCGCCGATTGCGCCGCGGTTCCTTCGTTCCTAACGTGGTTTTATTGCAGCATGTCGACGACGCGTCGCATGCGGGGCTGCATTCGTCAATGGCGTCGGCCAGGGCGCGAAGGCGTGTCGCCAGGTCCGCACAGCGGGCGGTGTACCAGACGGTACGCCCCTTCTTCTCGGCATCGAGAACTTCCGCGCGGGCCAGTACACTGAGGTGTCGGGCAACGACGGAGAAATCGACATCGCAGCATTCGGCAACTTCCCCGACGGAACAGGGGCGGCGGCATTTCATCAGGCAGGCCAGCAGTCTCGCCCGCGTCGGGTCGGCCAGTGCCTTGAAGAGGTCTGTATCGAGCCGCCGATCGACGGCTGCCTTCTGGCGGGACGCCCGGGCGGGCGTGGTCGGTGTTTTGTGGGATACTGACGCCATCATGCAAGTATGATAGGCGGCGTTCGAGAGCGATTCAACTGACAATCTTCGAGATTCTGTTGGGAATGCGCGCAGATTGACGATGTCAAACGCCATGGCAGTCGCCAGCCTGTCAATCGAGTCGGAGCCGCCTTGTCATCACGGCGACGACCCGCCAGCCGGCATACAACTTCCCCAGCACGCCACGCTGGGGCAAGGAGGCTCTGATTGACTTCCGGCTCAATTTGATGCGTGCCCTCTTGCTTTCGAAGTCACATCAAGTTGACTCGATTCGCTCCCGGGAGTCCGTGAAGAGCCCATGTTTTTGGTTCTTCACGGATTTGCGGGACGACGACCTATCACGCTCTGGAAGTTGGATTGGGCGTTGCGAAAGATCCCGGAGTGCACACTTGACTCGAGAAAGCCTTTCATGGATAGCCCAGCGATTTCTCGCTGGGGCGCGCGGCTCCAAATACCAAAATCCGTCCCGTAGGGACGGAATGAGTGCCACGCGCCTGGCTCAAGCCGTCCCTCCGGGACGGCAATGCGCAGGAAAACTCTCATCGTAATCCCAGCCTTCAAAAGGCTGGGCTATTTTCATGTCGTCCCTACCGGGACCTGGTGGAATGCAGCCGCCGCGTCGACAAGAGCCATCAACGGTCCCCGCAAACCCGTGAAGAATCTTTTTTTTCGGGGCTGCAAGGCCAGGACGCTGCCGCTGTCGACGGAGGAAAGACCGCGCGATTCGCCGCGCGGCCGAGGGGGGGTGATTTCATCGGGCCCGAATGATTGTTGAATACTCGGTGTCGCCGTCAGTCTTCCAGTTGGTCGAGCTTCTCTTCAAGATAGGCGAGCGTCTTGAGCAGACTGCCGATTCGAAATTCGATTCGCTGTTGCTTCAGTTTCAGGACCCCGAGCTCGTGAACAAGTGCCTCATATGCAACGAAGTATTCGTCCTTCTGCGTTTCGTCGTACATCTTCTTGTTGTATTCAATTCCTTCAACGACCTTGGGGATCCGGGCCGAGATTTCGTCGTAGGCCTTGAATGCGGCGTCGATCTTGACGTTGACGGCATCGATGGCGGCGATCAACTCGGCGCGCTCGGTATCGTCGGCTCGGGCCGTCGACGCCGCTGCCAGGATTGCAAGAACGAGTGCGGCAGCCCATTTTTGAGGTGTTGTTGATGTGAACATGGCAATTCTCCTTTTCAGTAGTAATGCTCGCGTGAACAGATTATTCATCCGTCGCAAGGTCGCTCGATCACGTGCCGGCACTGAATCGAGCGTCTGACGACTGCACGTGAATGGTTAAAGCACAAGGCGTGCCAAAGTGGATCTGAACGGGTGGAGAATCTGCAAATAACGCAGCCATCGCAGCTTAGGATTTCGAATCGATGCGATGCGATTTGGAGATGACTTGTTGATGCGTTGGATTATGTGTGTGCGCGCAGCGTCTGCTTGTGCATGCAGGCACAACACGAATGCTCAAACCGAATGCCTGGGATGGGCCCGACTTGATGTCGTGCAATCGGGCCTACGTCATCGTGAACAAGGCTTCAAGCAGGCTGAGGGTCTCGCCTTTGCGCTTGACGATGAGTGTCGGCGTGGCGCACGCAAGCAGGAGCCGTTCGGACGTCGCACCGAGAAGGGCGGCGGCCGTACCGCTGGCGCCGCGGCTCCCGACGATGACAATGTCCATCTTGCGCGCCATGGCGGCATGGGTGATGGCCAGGGCCGGATCCGACGAGAGCAATACCATCGATTCGACATTGACGCCTTCGGTATCGACGGACGCGATGAAGTTCTTCAGGCTTTCCAATCCGCGTTCCCGTTGGCGTTCGGCGGCTTCGACAAACGTCACACCGGCAACATCGTGACCGACAGGCACGTTTCGTACAGTCGCGGCAACGACTTGTCGCTGACCGGGGGCGGTCTTGGCGATTTGAATCGCGGCCTCCAGTGCAAGCCGCGAGTGATCGGAGCAATCGACGGCCGCGAGGATGCGATCGAAGTGCGGCTGACAGAGTTCCGGCACGATCAGGACGCTGCACGGGCTCTTGCGGACAATTCGGGCGATCTTGGCGCCGAGGCCCACCTGGCTGGAGGGCAACTTGCGTCCCAGGACCATCAGATCGAGGTCCTGGTCGCGCGCCGCGCGAAGAATCTGCTCCATCTGATCGCCTTCGAGCACGGCCGTCTGGATCGATCCTTTTGCCGACGCGGAGAGTCGTTCCTTGATCGAACGTTCGAATTCACTGGCGCTGGGCGCCGGTAGTGTTTCGGGATCGTTCGGATTTCGAACATGGGCGATGTAGAGATGGCGTTCGGGATCTCTGCCGATATGCGAGGCAAATGCAAGAACCGCCTCGTCAAGAGTCGTGTTCTTCAGGAAGACACCGATCCGTTTGATATCGAGCATGGCAAGGACTCCCGGCCGAACTGACGCACGATCCGGCCGATGCCGCGCGCCGATCGAATTCGACTACCTCATTATAAATCGGCGAATCGGGCGTTGTGGCGCTGTTCCGCTGTCGATGCTTGTCGGACGTCCGGTATTCCCCGCCGGGTTAGGTAGTTCGACGGATGCGTCTTTTGCCGATTGCGTGCAGGCCGCACGATCACGACGAGTTGTCACGTCCGAAGGGCCACCAGCGACGGCGCTGACGGCGGGGCTTGGCCGTCCCGCGCGTTACGGTGTCGGCCTTGGGCAGCGTCATGCGGCGATCGATCCACGTCGATCGTGCAAATTTTTGCGGATGATCTCGCAGCGTCGCCTTGCCGACATCCGTGAAGAACGCGTCTGGCGGCGGCATCTCGTTGTTTTCGTCATAGAATTTCAGGGCTTCATCCAGGCAGGCGGCGGCTTCGATCGCGAGTTCGCGTCCGGCGACGCGATCATTGGCTCGGCCGGCGGCCGTGACAATCTGCTGAAAGAGATTGAGCCATCCCAACAGATCGATCGCGCGCGACGGGCGATTCGTCGG
>JAJDEC010000267.1 GCA_029259995.1 Phycisphaerae bacterium | reverse complement strand
TCGTGCGATTTGGGGGTGTGTGGGCGACTCGCCCGCACACGCAAAAGACCCCAATACGGGGGGGCTAGAGGCCCGCACTCCCCGCCGCAACTCGACAACTGCTGCCGCTCAACCGACCGACGAGCTGCTGAGCGAGTAATTCGTCAGCCACGCCGCGCCCAGCCCGACAATCGTCTTGGCACCAATGCTGAGCCACGCGAACATCGGCACGCCCTTCTCGAACAGAAACACAGACGCGATCGCCCCGGCGCCGAATGTCGCGAACATACAGACCGACGCGACCATGAAGACGGGCATGCCGACGGCGCCTGAGGAACTCGTCACGCGCCATGACACAAAGGCGCCATAGCACGCGCCCGCGCCGGCGAACAGGGCGAGCGGCATGAACGGTTCCGTCAGGTTCTCCCCCAGGTCCGGCAAAAGCGCCTGCGCGGAAATCAGCGACTCCTCCAGCGCCCACAGCAGGATCACACAAAGCAATGGCCCCAAAGGCATCCAGATCACGCCAGCGCGCATTGCGGCGCCGCGCGTCTCGATCGTCGCTTCACGATCTCGGCGTTCCTGCTTCTCCAGTTCCTTGTCCGTTTCGGCAATTGTGGATTTTCCGTTCATCTATTTACCCCAGAGCATTTGGAGTGGATCGTGTTTTTCCGCCATCTCGACTTCCCCTTTTGGATTGAACCAGATGATGAGATGATTCCGCTCCGTGTACTTGTACACGAACTGAAAACCGAATTTCAGATCGTCCTTCGTATGCTTGTCCATGAAATCCGCCGACCAGAAGAGTTTCTTGGGAAGGAACTTCACGACGTTGTCCGACTCGGATTCATCGCGATCCGTCAGAATATCCCTCGGCGGTCCACCCAGCGCTTTGACGACGTCATTGACGTGCATCTTTGGTGAGATCTTCAGAATATCCGCTTCCATCTGCGCGATCGGATCGAACGTCACGGCCTTGAATACATGCCAGGCGCCGAAGCTGAAACCGGCAACGACAACGGCAAGGATGACGATTCTGACGAGCGCACCGATCCACATCGGCGGCGGCTTGTGCCTCGGCTCTTTCTTCGGTCGATGCAGCGCTGGACCGGAGGGCTCCGCCGGCTCGGCATTCGCGGATTCAAACGTGTCGCCGACGCGAAGCCCCGTGTTCATGTTGAAGCCGCAACTGACGCACAGGATCGCGTCTTCCGCCATTTCGGCCGTGCAGCTCGGGCAGCGCGCCATTCGGGCGACGCGATCTCCCTCGGCGAGCATCGACAACTCCGAAATGTCCAGCTCGCTCGGCGTTACCGGGGCGGGCGCATCTTTCGGGATGGCAATGACGCCGCCACACTGGCATCGCACGCGTTTTCCGGCCATCCGAGCCGGCGCCTTCCGCTTCTTACGACAGGATTTGCATTCAACGACAATCGACATGTGTCCGGCCTCCCGCGCTGGGACTCGGCCCGTTCGCGATGCGCAAATTATCACGCGCCCCAATCACCGACACAAGCAATTCCGACCCGTTCCTCCGCATATTCCCATGGCACTATGTGCCGCCCGTTTCGCAAATCCGCCGATCACGCTATCTTGACATTCCCATGAGGAGACGCTGCGAATGTGCAATCCGATCGAAGGTCGGCTGATCCTCGAGGACGGCTCCGAATTCCCCGGAACCATCTTCGGGAACCCTGCTTCCATTTCCGGCGAAGTCGTTTTTACCACAGGAATGGTCGGCTACAACGAGACCGTCACGGACCCGTCGTTTCGCGGCCAGATCATCGTTTTCACGTATCCCCTGATAGGCAACTACGGCGTCCCCGCGGATGCGCGTGACAACTTGGGCCTGCCGGCGCATTTCGAGTCCGTTCGATCGCATGCCGCCGGCGTCGTCGTCGCCAACCTGAGCAACGACACATCACACTGGTCTGCCACGCGCAGCTTCGACGACTATCTCCGTGAATCCAACATCTGCGGCATCACGGGCATCGACACGCGAACGCTCACGCAGAAACTGCGAAGCGGCGGCTCGATCGTCGGGAAGATCATCGTCGGCGGCGCGGACGTGCCTTTCGACGATCCCAACACGCGGAATCTCGTCGCGGAAGTCAGCATCGGCGAACCCTGCGACTACGGCGGCGACGGTCCCCGCGTCGTGCTCGTCGATACGGGCGTCAAGACGAACATCATCCGACAACTCGTCGGCGCGGGAGCACGGGTGAGACGCGTTCCGTGGAACCACGACTTTTTCGACGAACCCTTCGACGGCCTGTTCATCGGCAATGGGCCCGGCAATCCGAAGATGGCGGAAGAGACTGTGCAGCACTTGCGCCGCGCCCTGGCCGATCGCGTGCCGACGTTTGGTATCTGCATGGGCCATCAGTTGCTCGCACTCGCGGCCGGCGCCGATACCTACAAGCTCAAATTCGGACATCGCAGCCAGAATCAGCCCTGTGTCGAAGTCGGCACGAATCGCTGCTATATCACGTCACAGAATCACGGGTTCGCCGTAAACGGCGACACGTTGCCCGAAGGCTGGCGACAATGGTTCGTCAACGCGAACGACGGCACGAACGAAGGCATTCGGCACGAGTACAAGCCCGTTCGCAGCGTGCAGTTTCATCCCGAGGCCGCCCCGGGTCCGCGAGACACGCTGGATTTGTTTCACCGCTTTCTCGAGATGATCGGATGAACGCGACTGCATCGAATTCCGGAATCGAGTTGCCGCGCAGAGTGCTGATCCTTGGCAGTTCGGCGCTCACGATCGGTCAGGCCGGCGAGTTTGACTATTCCGGCAGCCAGGCGATCAAGGCCCTCCGTGAAGAAGGCATCGCCTGCGTCCTGATCAATCCGAACATCGCGACGATCCAGACGTCCGAAGGCCTGGCCGACGAAGTCTATTTCCTCCCCGTCACGCCGGAGTATGTCGAACGCATCATCGTGAAGGAAAAACCCGACGCGATCCTGCTCGGCTTTGGTGGACAGACAGCCCTCAACTGCGGGCTGGAACTCGAAGCCGCGGGCATCCTGCAGAAATACGGCGTCCGCGTCCTCGGGACACCTATCGATACGATCCGCACAACGGAAGATCGTGGATTGTTCAACACGTGCATGCGCACGCTGGATGTGAAAGTCCCCAAGAGCAAAGCCGTTCACAACGTCGAAGGGGCACTCGCCGCCGCCGATGCGATCGGCTATCCCGTCATGATGCGATCGGGATTCTCCCTCGGCGGTCTGGGCTCCGGAATGTGCGCCAACACCGCGACGCTTCGCGAACGCGCGGAAGCCGCGTTTGTGCATGTGCCGCAGGTACTCGTCGAGGAGTGGCTCAACGGCTGGAAGGAAGTCGAGTACGAAGTCGTGCGCGACGCTGCGGACAACTGCATCACCGTCTGCAACATGGAGAATGTCGATCCGCTCGGCATCCACACGGGCGAGTCGTTCGTTGTCGCCCCCAGCCAGACACTGAGCGATGTCGAATACCACAAGCTGCGCAGCATCGCGATATACGTTGTTCGCTCGCTCGGCGTTGTCGGCGAATGCAATATTCAATACGCGCTGGATCCGCGCTCGGACGACTATCGCGTGATCGAAGTCAACGCCCGGCTGTCGCGAAGCTCCGCATTGGCGTCGAAGGCAACGGGCTATCCCCTGGCGTTTGTCGCGGCGAAGCTGGGGATCGGCCGATTACTGACGGACGTCCCCAACAAAGTGACGGGCGTGACGCAGGCCTGTTTTGAGCCGGCGCTGGACTATGTCGTCGTCAAGGCGCCGCGATGGGATCTTCAGAAATTTCAGGGCGTATCGACGCGACTCGGTTCCGCCATGAAGTCCGTCGGCGAAGTCATGTCCATCGGTCGCTCCTTCGAGGAAGCGCTGCAGAAATCGGTTCGCATGCTCGAAGTCGGCCCACTCGGCGTTCTGCCGCCCGATAGCGATGTGTTTGACGATCTCGAAATGGAACTCGCCCAGCCGACGGATCGGCGCATGTTCGCCATCGCCCGCGCCTTCAAGGAGGGCATGAGCGTCGATCGCGTTGCGGAACTGACGTCGATCAATCGCTGGTTTCTGGAACGCATTCGCAACATCGCCGATCTCGCCGCACGTCTCGAATCATTGACGGACGACGGCCTGCCAGACAACATCCTGCGTGAAGCGAAGCTGCTGGGATTCTGCGACGCGCAGATCGCGGAACTGACGGATACGACAGAGACATCCGTCCGCAAGCAGCGCGTTCGGGGCGGCATCGTGCCGTGCGTGCGGCAGATCGACACGCTGGCCGCCGAGTATCCGGCGCAGACGAACTACCTCTACCTCACGTATCACGCAACGAATAACGACGTCACGAGCAACGGCGACAAGTCCGTCCTCGTGCTGGGTTCGGGCGCTTATCGAATCGGCAGCAGCGTCGAATTCGACTGGTGCTGCGTCACGGCTGTTCGCACGCTGCGACGGCTCGGCTACAAGACCGTCATGCTTAACTGTAATCCGGAGACTGTCAGCACGGATTACGACGAATGCGATCGACTCTACTTTGACGAGATCACGCTGGAGAATGTCATCGACGTCGCAACGCGCGAGAATGTCGAAGGCGTCGTCGTTTCCATGGGCGGCCAGACACCGAACACACTCGCGACGAAACTGGCCGCGGCCGGCGTCCACATCCTCGGCACGTCGGTCGACGCGATCGACTGCGCCGAGAATCGCCATCGCTTCTCAGCCCTGTGCGATGAAATCGGCGTGCAGCAGCCACCATGGGTGGAAGTCACGTCGGACGAAGCCGCGTTCGCGTTTGCGGATCGCGTGGGTTATCCCGTGCTGGTTCGGCCGAGCTATGTGCTGAGCGGCGCCGCGATGGCCGTCGCCGAAACGGAGGAGCGACTCAAGGCCGTCCTGCTCAGAGCCGTTGCGTTGTCGCCGGTCCATCCGACGGTCATCTCGAAATTCATTACGGGCGCAAAGGAAATCGAGGTCGACGCCGTCGCGTCATACGGCGAAATCGCGGCCTATGCGATCAGCGAACACATTGAGAACGCCGGCGTTCATTCGGGCGATGCAACGCTCGTGCTGCCGCCTCAACGCACATACATCGAGACGACGCGCCGCGCCAAACAGATCGCGCGCAAACTTGCGCGTGCATTGAAGATCAACGGCCCGTTCAACATGCAGTTCATCGCCCGCGACAACAAGCTGATGGTGATCGAATGCAATCTGCGGGCGTCTCGATCATTTCCATTCGCGTCGAAAGTGTTCAACGTCAACTTCATCGAACTGGCGACGCGGGCGCTGATCGGTGAGAAACTGCCGAAAGCGGACGGTTCGATTTTTGAACTGGAATACGTCGGCGTGAAAGCGCCGCAGTTTTCGTTCACGCGACTCGGCGGCGCCGATCCCGTGCTCGGCGTGGAGATGGCGTCCACGGGGGAAGTCGGCTGCCTCGGCGACGACTTCGACGATGCATTCCTCAAGGCGATGCAGTCCGTCGGCTATCGCGTCCCCGTGCGGGCCGTTCTGCTCAGCACGGGAACCATGCAACAGAAGGCGCAGATGCTCGAGAGCGCCCGGCTCATCGCCGACGCGGGTATTCCCATTTTTGCAACGGAAGGCACGGCCGCCTTCCTCGCCGCCGCCGGCGTCGAGACACAGGTCACACGCTGGCCGCTCGACAGCCCGTCGCCCAACGCCCTCGATCTCATCCGCTCAGGCACGCTCGATCTCGTGATCAACATGCCGAAGAATGCGACGGAACAGGAATTGCGAAACGACTACACGATTCGCCGCGCCGCCGTCGATCACGGCATCCCGTTGATCACCAACGTGCAGCTCGCCGAGCGATTTGTCAGTGCGATTGTCAGCCGGGGCAACAAGCCGACGGACGTCAGATCCTGGCGAGAGTATCTGGCACACGCGCAGGCGTAGATTGGTTCTCCACCAAACATCCAGCGCGCTCGTGCCACTTGGCGCTGACCATTCGACGCAATCGTGCCACCGGGCGCTTGCCATTCGACGCATTCGTGCCACAGAGTGCTTGCCATTCGACGCATTCGTGCCACTGGGTGCTTGCCACCCAGTGCTTCAGCCGCGGAGTTAATCCAACAATTTACACACGCCCCGCGGCCGCGTCGGTGCATTCCAGGCGGATATCTTCAGTTGATGTCCGATGCGGAATTCCCGAGCAAGCGTTCGAGCAACGCAACGATCTCGCCGCGCCATGCGTCGTCGCCCAGATTCCCGAGATGACCGCCGTTCGGACTGATCGCCAGGCGATCCGAACCGAATGTGCTTTTCAACCACGCCGCATCGCCGGTCGCCAGCAGGAAGTCGTTGTCGTTGAAGGCCACGCCGACGTTCGCCTTCGATCGCAAACGTCCTTCGAGCATGCGCACATCGCATCGCGCAAACAGCGAAGCCGCGTCGCGCGCGTCCGCTGAACCGCCCTTCATTTCCGGCAACAGAAACCCGTACGCATACTTCATCAGGGAGTAATCAAGGATCTCCTGAGACGCCGACGCCCGCTGTAAGTCGTTCCAATCCGTCCGTAAGACGTTGGCGTCGTATTGCTCGCGACTGACCCAGATCAGATCGTGCAGCGCGAGCCGATAGCTCAGGCCGACAAGAAACGCCGCCTCGTTTTCGCTGATCTCGACGGGACTGCGTACTGCCGATCCGCCCTGGGCTAGGCGCGCCGCTTTCTGTATCGCGCCGATGGCCCATGCATCCCGCAGATCCTCGGAAATCTGGAGCGGCATGTTGAAGTAACCATCCAACGCGTTCGCCGCATGGGCAAATCGAATCGGCGGACAGATGGCCAGATAGGCGTCAAAGTCCCGCCACTTCAACGCCGGCCCTCGCGCGGCAATGAATAAGGCATGACCGCCGCCGAACGACGTACCGACCAGCGCCCGCTTCGTGATGCGATCGCCATACTCGGTTTCGAGATCGCGCGTGACTGCCGACAAGGCGCGCTGCACATCCTCCGCATCCCGCGGTGCGAATCCCGGCAGCCTGGCCGTGGCCGCGCGTCGCATGAACTCAAAATTCGCAGCGCTGCTGATCGTGGCCACGGAGCAGCCCGCATCGTAGAACATCTCGGCGATCGCCATGTTCTGATAGGACTCGCGATGACCACCGAAGCCGGGGAGCAGGATCACGATCGGCGCCGGCACGTCCTGCATCCAGACGTCATAGGGCAACCGGCGCTTACCATCGTTCAATCGAACTTGCCGCGTCCTGCCCTTCAGATCGAAGCCCGGATCGCGCGGCGACAGCATCGCATACGCCATCGTCTGCGTCGCCGTGCCTTCCGCGCCGGAATCCATCGGCGCGATGTCGACCACTTCGCGACTCGCCATGTACAGTCGCCGCATCGGCTCGTATGGATCCTGATTCGTCGTGATGAATCGCTCGATGCCGTCCATGCGCTCCGCCGCCTGGATGAATCCCTTGATCGGCGCGGCCGGGAAGAAGTAGTAAGTCGGATCGAGAAACAGATCGCCGACGCCGCCGACGACGTCGCGTGTTGTTCCGGGCGTGCCCAGCGGCAGGGCGAGATACGCACTCTCGTTCCAGCCCCATTTTTTGAGCGTCATCCCCGTGTCTGTGTTCGAAGGCCGAATGCCCTTCTCAACAGCAACATCCTTCAACCCGACAATGCCGGCCGTGCTGTTGATCGCGAAACGCTGCGTTTCGCTCGCGGCCTTCTCCGTGTCGCCCTGAAGGAGATGGTTCAGGCCTCGCCGCGGGTACTCCAGGTTCTTGGCAGCCTGAACCAGATGGGTCCGGGCCTCCTGCGGAACCAGTTGCCGCCAGCCAGACGAAACGGGCTCTGCGATCCCGACAACGATCGCGGAATTCAATCCGAGCGCGATTCGATTCACGGGCTCAAGCGGATCTTCGTAAAACGGCAACTGATACTGGGGTTCCTGAAAGTGCCTCGCCCCCGGTCCGTCGTAGGTTGACCAATCATGCCGCTCCACGGGAATCGTGCAGCCGGCGCACGTGATCAACGACACGGCCACGACGCATTGCATCACGATCCGGCCTGGAACCATTCGAAATTGATAACGGGTTGCACTTCGCAAGAAACCTGCACCTCTATCCGCCAACGCCCCATTGCGCATGAACATCCGCTGATGCCCTTCAATCGTATCGGCGATACTTCGGGACGAAGCAAGCTAAGCAATCCTAGCGCGCCGGCCATGCGGATAGGCCCCGACGCAACACATCATTGCCTGGGTGATGCCAAAGAGTGCGAGATGGGTTTGAGGACGCGAGATCAGGGCGTCGCGCGGGCAACGGATGTCGGCGTCACCATCGTGATGCTGCGAATCCGTATCGGCTGTCGGGGCCGCTGACTTTCGTCAACATTGGTCGAGCCAATCCGCCCCAAAACAGCCAGCGACTCGGGGCCAACGATTCGGCCGAACGCCGTGTACTTGCCCGTCCACTGCGGAATATCGTTCAACAGAATGAAGAATTGTGAACTGGCGGACTCGGGATTGCCGTCAATCAGCGCCATCGCCACGGTTCCAGTCATGAAGGCGGCGTCGTTGAATTCCGGCGGCAGTGTCTTGCCGTCTTTGCGTTTTCCCGTGCCGTCGTCGTTGGGACATCCCGTCAGGAGAAAGTTGCCCGGAACAACAGTATGGATCATGCGATTGTTGAAGAAACGCTCATCGACCAGCTGGATGAAGTTCTCGACAGTGGCGGGCGCCTTGTCGTAATACAGCTGCATCCGCATTCGGCCCAGGTCCGTGTCGATCACGGCTTCCTTGAAGGACATGACCTGGATCGTCAACGGTCCCGTCTCAAGTTCGCCGCCATAGGGGCGCCAATTGAGGACGTAAGTGCCCGCCTGATGCAGCGCGGGATAGAATCTCGTCACGTCGAATCGCAGTCCGATCGTACCGAAGGGCGCCAGTTTGACTCTCGGCACGGGATACTGCGGTTTTCGCACAACGCGATCGCCGAGTTGGGGGTTCAATTCCGCCGCGACTTCAAGCGCTCGAAACCGTGCGCCAGAGAAGACGTGCTCCAGCGGAAGGCCCATGCCATAGTCCGATGGCTCTTTGCTGGCCAACGCGCCCGGGACGCGCAATTCGACCGGCTCGCTGGTGAGATTCTGCAGGACGAACTCGACCATCACGGGGCCGCCGGCGCCGATCGTCGTCCGATCCGTTCGCAGCACAGCGCGCACGCGCGACGCCAACGGCAGTTCAGGCGTCGATGCGTCACTATCGTCAGCGATTGCGACGGATGTGCCGCCCAGGAACAGGCAACTCAGCGCAAATAAGTTCACGGCGCCTCTCATACGGCGATTTCCTCAGTGTTGAAACTCTGTCGCTTTAAGCCTCTTTCCCCCGAGGCATCGCCCAGATAGTACTCAGTTTTCACAACCATTGCCACTCGGGAGACCGTCCCGGCGAACGACTGTCGACATTCCTGTTCGATGCCCGAATTTGCGACGTCTACGCCCCGGTTCCGCCGAGGACCGTCGGTATGGTTCGGCACAGGATCCGAAAATCCAGCGCCAAAGACCAGTGATCGATGTAATACAGATCCAGACGCATCCACTCTTCGAATCCGATCAGATGTCTTCCCTTGATTTGCCAGAGGCACGTCAGGCCCGGTCGCATGCTGAGCCGACGGCGTTGCCATCGATCGTATCTGGCGACTTCGGCCGGAATCGGCGGTCGTGGACCGACGATCGCCATGTCTCCCTTCAACACGTTGAAGAGCTGCGGCAACTCGTCCAGACTCCAGCGGCGCAGGAATCGCCCGATTCGCGTCACGCGCGGATCGTCGAGCACTTTGAAGACCGGCCCGTCCGATTCGTTGAGATGCGCAATTTCCGCCTGCTTCCGCTCGGCGCCCTCTTCCATCGTGCGAAACTTGTACATGACGAACCTGCGACCATTGAGCCCGCTTCTGGGCTGATGGAACAGGATTGGCGCACCTGAAGTCAGTCGGATCACAACCGCGCATATCAACATTATCGGCCCCGTGATCAGGATTCCGACAATGGCAACTGCGATATCGAGGGCCCGTTTGAAAGCCAGGGCCTCCGGCGAATGTCGCGCCGGGGCGTAGGCGAGCATCGGTAGACCATGCATGTCGACGATTTCCGGCATACTGAAACATGCAAATGACTCCGCCTGTATTCCCGCCGGCACGCCGACTTCCTCGCATTGCCTGACGAAGGGCAGGATCTCCGACAATCGATCCAGCGGCGCGGAAAAGAGAACTTCATCCACGAAATCATCATCCAGCGCCGAACCCAGCCGCTCCATTCCGCCCAGCACCACGACTGACGGCGCCGGCGGTTCGGATTCCCACGGAGCACGCAAGTGTCCGAGAATATGCGGCCTGCCGACCATTGAGATCGACGCCAATCGTCTCAGGCGTACTGAATCACGCCCTGTGCCGACAATCAGCACGCGCCGATTCCGTCGCACGCCCGCTCGCAATGCAACCAATGCGGTTATACCTCTGACGGCCAACGAGGTCGCAGGCGCGATGACGGCGAGCAGTCCGATCTGCATCCGCGGATATCGATCCCGTTCCAGCAAAAGGGCGATCGCCGAGACGAGCAGGGCCAGCAGGACGCCGGCGATCGCGGCCGATTTTGCGGACGCCGCCCACGTCTGCCAGCGCCGGACGTACCAATCCACGCGATGCAGTATCAACGGCCATGCAAACGGCAGGAACACGAGCACCTTCATGTGCATACGGACACTGCTGTCACCGTCGGAAAGGAGTTCGGGCCAGTCCGTTCTCAAATAGAGCCAGCATCGCACAAAATCCGTGAAGATATATGCAAGAATGATGGCGAGCGCGTCGGCTGCGATCAGCCCGGCTCGAAACTGTCGCCAGGATCTGGATTGAAGTGTCGCCAAGGCAGAGGACTTCGCACAATTGCCGGCCGCCGACGCGACCGCGGGCACATTCTCGTCGTGTCAATGCTCAACGTGAAACATCGAATTCCACGATGGTGCCTTGCACGGCCATGAACGGCAAGTGCGAAAATTCGAAGCGCCCCGCGACCGACGTGAGAATCGCCGTATCAGGAGACGACGCCGTGAAACGTCGGCGAGTAACCCGGGAACACGGTACCAAGATTTGTCGCCGCCGCGCGCTTCTGAAGCACTTCAGCCAGCACGTCCCGCGCATCGATCGTGATTGGTAGATCAATATTCTCCGCGAGATTGTCAGGATGAAGCCCCGGCCAGGTCGTGTGGACCTGCCCGCCATTGGCGTTTCCGCCCAGCACGAACATCGCGCCGCCGGTACCATGATCGGTTCCGGCACTTCCGTTCTGGGCGACGCGGCGCCCGAATTCGGACATGACAACGATCGTCACTTTGTCGAAATCCGTATCCAGATCGGTTCTGAACGCAACCAGCGCGTTCGCGAGCGACGTCATCTTGGTGGCCATGTCGCCGGAGATCGGCCCCTGGCTGGCGTGATGATCCCAGCCATTAAGATCGATGCACGCGACTTCCAATCCGACGCTTGCCTTGAAAACGCGCGCAATCGTCTCCATGCCACGGCCGAAGTCGTCGCTGGGATACGTCGCCCCATGCGACGGCCCGCCGTAACCCGACTGGAACGACCCGACGAGACTGAGCGTATCCAACATCGCCATGGAACTCTGCTTGATCAGAGAGTCTGCCTCCGAATAAACCGCATCGAGAAACGGCGCCCGCGCCGAAGGCTGATCCCACGATGCGTCGAAGCCATACGCGTCGACATCCGGAAGCGCGACAGTCTGAGCGGCGCCTTGCAGCGATAAGGGAATATTCGTCATCGGCGACATCGCCAGGATGCGTGCCGCATCGGGCAGCTGTCGCGCCAGCAAATGCCGCGCGAGCCAGCCTGTCGTGACGGAGGCGAGATTCCCCGTCCCCAGTTCGATCCGCGTCATCGCGTCAAAATGAGAACGATCGACAAACGGAAATCCCGTCGCATGAACGATCGCCAGCTCGCCGGCGTCGTAGATCGGCTTCAATGCCGCCAGCGCCGGCGGTAATCCGAAGAATCCATCAAGATCAATCGCCTTGTCCGCGGACATGGACGTTGGATCCGCAATCGCGAGCGTCGAACGGGCCGTGTAGTAATCGGCATCGCCGTGCGGCACGCACATCGTCAGTCCGTCGGCGCCGCCGCGAAGAAAAACCTGAATCACCAGATCGCGGCCCGGATCATCTTCCTGCGCAAACGACAGTTTCGGGAGCCATGCAGGGGCCGACATCGCGCCCAGTGCGCATAGCCGCCCCGCCGTACGCAGCATCGCGCGACGTTCCGCATTGAAATAGTCTTCACAGGCGTGCGATCCCGAACCGTCAATACTCATACTCCGCCCCCTACATCATCTGCCCGGAAGGCAGCGTCAGCATCATCGCGAACAGCTCCGCATCGCCTGCCGCCGATCCCCCGCGCACATTGCGCGAATAGTCGATCAGCGCCCGACGCTCTGCCGCAGTCATCGTCCCCGTCATATACACGTCGTTCCAGTGATCGATCACTTGTTCGACGGTCGAGGACACACCGGGACCAAGCATGGCCGCGCTCGGCAGACTGAACCCGCCGACCTGCCCCTTCGCGAGACTGAATGCGAAATTCCATCGCTCCAGCAGTCCACCGACCCAATAGGACTTGTCGGTCGGATACCCGTCCGGCGTGCTCCAGTCATATGGA
>JAJDEC010000266.1 GCA_029259995.1 Phycisphaerae bacterium | reverse complement strand
CAATTGAAAACTGCAGGGCACGCCCTCGATTGCAGCGATGGAATCCTTCAGCTGTTGTTCCAGCACAGCGGAATCATCGGCGTAGGCGCCGCCGTGCAGCATGCCCTCCCCTTCCTTGGCAGACGGCGCATGCGCCACATGGACGAGGAGAATTTCGGCGTGTGTCATGCGTGCATTCGCCACGGCCTGTTCGATCGCGAACGCGGCGTCTTCGGAAAAATCCGTTGCAACCAGAATCTTGGTATTACTCATGCGTCTGCTCCAATTGCTGTCCTTGTCGTCTCAGGATTCCATTCGCTTGTGCGGTCTTGGCGATTTCGTCGACGTTCGCGTTCAGGCCCTGCCGACGGAAACGCGGGTGCAGATCGTCCCAGTCCATCAGCAGTCGTCCGCCGGTCGACTTGTGCTGCTTCTCCCAGTCCATCAAGAGCGTCAGGCAGGCGTGATCGACATAGTCGAGATGATCGAGAAAGACCTGCAACTCACGATTGGGCGGGACGCGATCCAGCGCCTGCGCCAGTTTCGGGAGGCTGACAAATGTTGCTGCGCCGCGCAGATGCATCAACGCGCGATTGGCTTCGGCGTCATCCTCGTAGGTGATCGACAGGTGGGAGACGGTGTAGACAAGCTTGAAAATCGCGAGACCGATGCCGATACCGACGCCGGTCAGCAAGTCGAAACAGACGATGCTGATGAGCGTGGCGAAGTAGATGATGACTTCGCTGGGGCTGTCGCTCCAGATGCGCTTGACGGCCTTGATATTGACAAGTTTGTAGCCGGTATAGACGAGGATGGCGGCCAGCGTCGCCTGTGGAACGTGGGCGAGGACGCCCGCGAGAAACGAGACGAAGACCAGCAACCAGAAGCCGTGCAGGATTGCCGAAAGGCGCGTTCGGGCGCCAGCCGCGACATTGGCGCTGCTGCGGACAATAACGCCGGTCATCGGCAATGCGCCAAACAGCCCGCAGATGGCGTTTCCGATGCCCTGAGCGGCGAGTTCCTTGTCGTATTTGGTTCTCGGTCCAGTATGCAATTGATCGACGGCGTTTGCGCACAGCAGCGTTTCGGCGCTGGCAATAATGGCGACCGTCAGAACGCTGGTGATGTAAGGTCCTTCAAGCAGATGTTTGAATTGCGCCCAGCCGGGTACGCTGAGCGTCTGAAAGAGGTTCTCAGGGAGTACGACCCGGTGAATCTCCAGATCCGTGAAGTACGCAATGACTGTCGCGGCGGTGACGGCGACCAGCGCCCCGGGAATCAACTTGACTCTCTTGGGCGCGCCATTCTGCCAGAAGACAATGATCAGAATCGTGATCAGGCCGAGATAGGCCGCCTGATGATGAGGCGTCCACTCGATCGGAAAAATGCCCTTCTGGAAGGCGGCGGGAATCGACGCGATATTCTGGAGCGTCGTCCCCGGCGGCGTGTCGTGCACCATGAAGTGAATCTGCGAACTGAAGATGATCACACCGATGCCGGCGAGCATGCCCTGAATCACCGCGGGCGACACGGCGCGGAACCATTGCCCGAGTTTCAGCACACCGGCAATGACCTGCAGCAGACCCGCCGCGAGTACGATGATCCCGAGCGCACCGGGCTCCAGGCGGGCATCATTGACGATGCCGATGATGACGACGGTCAACCCGGCGGCCGGGCCGCTGACCTGCATGGGCGCGCCGGACAAAGCGCCGACGATGATTCCACCGACGATACCCGTGATGATACCGGCCTCGATCGGAACGCCGGACGCGAGCGCGATACCCATACACAGCGGCAGCGCGACAAGGAACACGACAACCGACGCGAAGAAATCGTGTTTCAGGTTGTCAAGGAATCCGGCCCGCGCCGGTGTAACTGCTGTATTCATGATTCTCAATCTCTTTCAAAACATGCGATCATGGAACGTATTGAAAACGCGAATCGCGACGAGAATTGAAGCGCCAAGCATGCCGGAAACCGATCAACGATTCCCGACACACGCTGCGCCGATTTCTCATCCATTCCGGTTGTTTTCCTGCTATAGGGGTTTGAAATCCTGTTGACCGGGTTCAATCGTCTCGACTTCGCCCGATTCAAATCGATAAAACCAACCGGAGAGGTTGAGCTTTCCTTCCTTGTGTGCCTGTTCGATGAAGTCATACGTTTGCAGGTTTTCGAGCTGCAACAAGACGTTTCGTTTGACAACCGCCTCGGCATCGTTTCGTTCCGAGGGCCGCAGGCCGCCTTGTTCAATTTCCTCTTTGATGTGCTTCGCAGCCGTCAGCCAATGGCGAACTGCCGGCAGCTTGTTGGTCAGACTCGGATCGAGCAGGGCCGCCATCGCGCCGCAATGTGAGTGACCGCAGACGACGATCGTCGCGACCTTGAGCACCCGGACGGCGTATTCGAGCGTCGGCGATTCGCCGCCGCCCGCGCCCAAATCCGACGTCGGAACGGTATTTCCCGCATTACGCACGACGAAAATTTCGCCGGGATCTGCGTGTGTCAGCAGAAATGGATCGATTCTGCTGTCCGAACACGTGATGAAAAGTGAATGCGGCTTCTGGCCTGCGGCCAGCTCGCTGAACAGTTTCTTCTTTTCTGGAAAAACACATTTCTGAAAATGATGAAAGCCATCAACCAATCGTTGCATATACAAACTCCCGTAACCCGATGGTTCGGAAAAAAGTGACTCGAAAACCTGTGAATCGAAACGATAAGAAACGCCGAATCGCCCGCGGAGGGGCATTCGACGAAGCGGCAATATCGATTTGCGTTCAGCCGACGTCGAAACAATTTCAAACGTCGGCGCGCAACGTCACTGAGATCAACAAGTCAGCGGGCAGCCGATGGAGTTGAGTTGATGTGTCTGAAGAAAATGCCAATGGGCCGGAACGGCATGCGCCGATCGAAGCTTCCGGCTGGTGGACTCCGCATGCCTGGATGAAGCGCTGTCTCGATCGCAATCTCGTCGACGCTGCGTCGAATCCGCATGCAGCAACTCTGATTGACCGACATTGACGGAACGCGATCCGTGTTCGATCTCAGACAGCGTTCGAAGGGTTTCGAAGAGCGCTGCGGAGGCACTGCCTCCCACGAACGCCAGACTGGCGCAGCAGATCAGCCTTACAAGTAGATGACTGCGATGTCTCGTGTTGGCGTTCATGCCGTGCAATCCACGTATCCCATCTGAACCCCGAAGATCGACGCGTTCACGACACGCCTGATCGGAGTATAGCATACTAGCGGAACACGAAGCCGCCGACTACGTCGTTGCGTACGGATCGCCTGATGGCGAGCCGGCTCCGACCCCATCCGGGACTGTTACATTCTGATTTCCGGACATTTGCGCGGGCCCGGGCACGGATCACGGGCAGTTTCCCGTCAGCAGGCAATCAACGAACTGGAACATGTCCACGCCCGTATCCAGCGTATTGCTGCCGTCCATGTCCGTCGCGCAATAGGCCGCCGTCCCCGGCTCCCCGCCGCTGACGATCGTATCCACAAAGAGCTCGATGTCGGCACCGTTCACGATCGTGTCCTGGTTCGTATCGCCCTTGATGCAGACAGCCTCGAACTGCCGCATCATTTCATGATCCTCGTGTTCGAGGATATGGCAGTGATACGGGAAGAGCCCCGTGTAGTTCTCGAATCGGGCGATCACGCGGACGATTTCGAACGGTGCAACCTGGACGGTATCCTTCCAGCCGCTCTCCGTCGCAGTCGGCGGCACGGCGGGCCCCGTCGTGACCACTTCATCCATCACGATTTCGAAAGGCTGTCGATCGAGTACCTGGTACATGACCAGGTGCATGTGCATCGGATGCATCATGCCGGATCGATTCACGAAGCGCCAGATTTCCGTCGTGCCGAGGACAGGCTGCTCCGTGATGTCGTCCCAACCCAGATCATTGATACGCCATTCGCTGCCGGCGCAGGGTTCGCTGAATTTTCGCAGTTCGAAGTCGCGCGTGATGACGGAATCAACTTCCTGCAACGTTTCGATCGGCCGCAACGATGCCGGCGTCACGTCCGTGTGACCGGCCGCGTTCTGCACGATGAATTTCATCACGTTGGGTACGACGCCGACGCCCGGCGTGCCCGGGAACGGCGCGGGGGCGCTGTTGGTCATGATGATTTCCGTGCCCGGCGCGTAGCCCGCAAAATCAACGATGATGTCGGCCCGTTCGGCCGGCGCGAGCGTCATTTCCGTCATGGAGATCGGCGCCGGCAGTAGACCGCCGTCGGTTCCAATCAGGTCGAAGCTTGCTGCGTTCGACAGCGCCAGCGTCAGGGTGCGCGAATTGCATCCGTTGAGGACTCGGAAACGATACTTGCCTTGCTTGACGTTCAGGAACGGCCAGACTTTTCCGTTCACGAGGATCTTGTCGCCGACGTAATGATCCGTCCAGACTTCGGGATAGTAGAACGAGCCGTCCGGATTGAACTGTCGATCCTGAATCGCCAGCGCGATCTCATTCTCGCCCGACGGAAGTCCGAGCGATTGTTCGAACGCATCTCGAATGATGTAGAAGCCGGCGAGGCCCATATAGACGTTCAGTCGCGTAATCCCCAACGCATGATCGTGATACCAGATCGTCGCGGGCCACTGATGATTCGGATAGACATAAGTTTCCGATTCGCCCGGCAGCCATGTGTACTCGGGATAGCCGTCGAAGGCGGCGGGCAAGTGGCCGCCATGGAGATGCACGACGGCTTTTGGCAGATTTTCCGCCCCGTGCGGGCATAGGTCGACCGTCAGTGCATGATCCGTGCGCAACACGCCCATCGTATCGCGGAGATCGTTGGTCCAGTTGATCGTCACGGGGAGATCGCGCGTCGCCTCGATCGTCGGGCCGGGATAGGTTCCTTCGTATCCCCAGATCGTCGTCGGCGGCAGGTCCGTATGCAGTTGTTGCTGTGCCTGCTGGATGTCGATGTCGTATGTGGCCTCGCCGCCCTGCGAGCCGGTCGTCGGCGCCGCCACGGCCGGAATCGGCAGCGGATCGATGAACGGCGTCAGAACGATCGGGCAGAGATTGGCAACGCAGGCGACGCCGTCGCCCTGATAGGCGCCGCTGATGTCGCCGCACGACGCCTCTGTCAGACTCGTGCAAGTGCCGTTGTTCAGACAACACGCCCCCGTCGGTACGACACAGGGGTTCGGCGTACACGTCGTTGCGTTACCTTCGTAGCTGCCTCCGGCAGTCATACACTCGGATTCCGTCACGCTCGTACAGGTGCCGTCGCCAGCGCAACACGCGCCTATCGGATCGGGCGCCATGTAGAAGATCTGCAGTTGCGGGCGAAAGGCGGGCGTCGAGATCTCGCGACTGTCGAATCGCTTCGCCGTCGAAGAGAATTCCTCGTTGCCGAGGATAATCCAGCCGTGATTGGGGTTCGACCCATCGACCCAGGTTTGAACATCGTCGACCAGTTGGAATGTCGACCATGTGTAGAACTGCCCGGCCTGATTCACATTGGTCGTGGCGCTGGAATGGGATTCGAAGTCGCCGCCGGGCGTATTCCATTGCGGCGAACTCGACGGATTCGACGGGTTATAGAATCGATAGAGCCACGTCGCGTCGTTGAGCTGTGCTGTCGTCCCCGCGCCTTCTTCGCCGGGCGCGTCGGATGCGCCCTCGCCCCAGTCATTCAGGACGCGATGCAGGCTGACGGGTTCATTGCCGGAATTCGCGCGCGACATGAACAGCGTCACCAAAACGCCGGTCACTGTTGAATCCGATGGAATCGAACTGGTATCGAACTTCATCAACGCGCGTCGGGTCCGATTGCCGCCAGTCTGGCCTGCGAAAAAATGCTGCCCCGATCCGTTGCTTTCGATGTTGCTTTCGATAAACAGCGTCGTGTCTTTCATCGGCGTCAGCGTAACGACGAACGGACAATCGAAACCGTCGCAGTCCGTGCCGTTACCGAAGTAGGTACCGAGCACGCCGAGGCAGTCGGCCTCCGTCAGGACGCCGCAAACGCCGCCGACGCAGCAAGCGCCGGTCGGCCCACCCCGCGGCGCGGCGTCATCGGCCTGAACCATCGGAGTGCAATACGCCACGAGCACCAAGAACGCGACGCAGAATGTGCGCGCGCGAACACAATATTGAATCTTGAGTTTCACGCCTACTTCCCTCGTACTCTGTGAAGTCGGGTCTGCCCCCATATCCTCCCATCGGTCGCTGCCGACAGGATGATTGCAGCCGCTCCAGCGAAAAAGCCTACCTTATTATCTACAACTCTCGGCGGCTGGCTTTCATTCCATATACCATTATTGGCCCTTGCACGCGAAGCGGATTCATCGATTCGGGTAATCCCGCCAAATCGGCATGCCACAATGACAGTCCCGATGCGTTCCGCGCATCGGCAAGATTTGATGATACGCACATAACCATCTACACAACCGTATGTTACCGTCGCATTCCGCCGATTTCTGGAGATGGCACCCTATTTGCTCAGTGGGTTATCCGGATTTGCATGCGCGGGCGCCCAACGGCCTCGCGCTTTTGGGACAACAAACGAATTTCAGCATCACGGGAGCGACAATATGGCAAAAATCATCGGAATCGACCTGGGCACGACGAACTCCGTCGTTGCCGTGATGGAGGGCGGTCAGCCCAAGGTGCTGACCAACTCGATGGGCTCGCGAACGACACCGTCGGTCGTCGGGTTCACGGAAAAGGGCGAACGCCTCGTCGGCCAGGTCGCCCGCCATCAGCAGGTCACGAACCCCAAGAACACGATCTACAGCATCAAGCGATTCATGGGACGGCGACATCGCGAAGTCTCTGAAGAAGAGAAGATTGTCCCGTATGACGTGACGGGAGCGCCGGAAGAGCCGGTCAAAGTCAACATTCGCGACAAGCAGTACTCCCCGCCCGAGATCTCCGCGATGATCCTTCAGGATCTAAAGAAGACGGCGGAAGACTACCTCGGCGAAAAAGTCGACGCGGCCGTCATCACAGTCCCGGCCTACTTCGGCGAAGCCCAGCGGAAGGCGACGCAGGAAGCCGGCATCATCGCGGGCTTCGATGTGAAGCGTGTTCTGCCCGAGCCGACGGCGGCGGCGCTGGCCTACGGCATGGAACAGAAGAAAGGCGGCAAGATCGCCGTCTTCGACCTGGGCGGCGGAACCTTCGACATCAGCATTCTCGACGTCGGCGACGGCGTCTTCGAAACGCTCAGCATCAACGGCGACACACATCTGGGCGGCGACGATTTCGATGAGGAGCTGATCAACTACGTCGCTGAAGAATTCCGCAAGGAGTTCGGCATCGATCTGCGCGACGACGCGATGAGCCATCAGCGACTCAAGGAAGCCTGCGAAAAGGCCAAGTGCGAATTGTCCGGCAATATGGAGACGACGCTCAACCTGCCGTTCATCACGGCCGACGCCAGCGGCCCCAAGCACCTGAACATGACAATCACGCGCACGAAGTTCGAGCAGCTCACGGAAGATCTCGTCGAGCGCTGCCGCGGCCCCGTCCTCAAGGCGTTGCAGGATGCGAAACTCACGTCGAAGGACATCGACGAGTGCCTGATGGTCGGCGGATCGACGCGCATCCCGGCCGTTCACAAGCTTTGCAAGGATGTCTTCGGCAAGGAACCCAACAAGACAGTGAATCCCGACGAAGCTGTCGGCGTCGGCGCTGCGATCCAGGCCGGCATCATCGGCGGTGACGTGAAGGACATTCTCGTCCTCGATGTCACGCCGTTGTCACTCGGCGTCGAGACGATGGGCGGCGTGATGACAGTCATGATCCCGCGCAACACGACGATCCCGACGGCCAAAAAGGAAACGTACTCCACGGCGGCCGACAATCAGCCGGAAGTCACGATCCACGTGCTTCAGGGCGAACGCAGCATGGCGAACGACAATCGCACACTTGGCAAGTTCAACCTGCAGGGCATTCCGCCGGCCCCGCGCGGTACGCCGCAGATCGAAGTCACGTTCGACATCGACGCGAACGGCATCCTGAACGTGTCCGCGAAAGACATGGGCACAGGCAAGGAGCAGCAGATCAAGATCGAAGGCTCCAGTGGTCTTTCGGAAGACGAAGTCGAGCGCATGCGCAAGGAAGCCGAAGCGCACGCCGACGAGGACTCGAAGCGCAAGGAACTGATCGACGCCAAGAACCAGGCAGACTCGACGGTCTATCAGACCGAGAAGACGCTGAAGGAACACGGCGAGAAAGTTCCGGCGGAAGAGCGCAGCAAGGTCGAAGCGGCCGTCACCAACCTGAAAGA
>JAJDEC010000265.1 GCA_029259995.1 Phycisphaerae bacterium | reverse complement strand
GGAGGACTACGCGGCGTTCGTCCTTAGAAATCGTGAGGGTTGATCAGCTGAGTTGCGGCAATTTGAACGGGGGCCGCGTCATTCGGGGCCTGGTACGGTGACGCCTAACTATTCCCGACCGCGTTCGCGGAATCACACACTTTGT
Organism: Phycisphaerae bacterium; assembly: GCA_029259995.1. Taxonomy (GTDB): domain Bacteria; phylum Planctomycetota; class Phycisphaerae; order UBA1845; family UTPLA1; genus ECT2AJA-110-A. The sequence continues at coordinate 3,230 of JAJDEC010000265.1, read as the reverse complement.
TCGATTGATGCGCTTTGTTCAATGCGTCGAGCAGGCCCGGATGTGCCTGGGTTTGAATCGTTGTCTGGTCGATTTCCCACTTGTATGTTGGTGGCGATTCGCGCGTCGTGACGTAGACGTATTCGGCGCCGCCGACACCGCCGCCGGGCGCGTATTCGCCAATGTGTCGGATCTGATCCCAGGGGAGCAGGATGTTGCGGCCCGGACGACTCAGTCGTACGCCATCGGCATCCATCGTGAGGCGCGTCAGGTATCCACGAAAAAACGTGTAGAGTGTGATCAGGATGACGGCGGCGGCCGTGAGCTTAGTCCACCACATGGCGCGCGTGGCGAGAAGGAAGCCCATCAGGATGTTGATGGGCAACATGACGACGACGAACACCCAGATGGGCGTTCGAAATGCGGGCCAGCTTCGACGGTTTCGGATCAATGCTCGTAGTATGTGTGCGAAGGTCGTCCGGCGAGGATCTGTTCCTTGCCCCAGTTGGCGACGTTTCGGAAGGTGTCGGATGCGATAAAGGCGTCAAAGGCGTCGCGATTGCCCCATTCGGAGAGGATCACGTACATCTGATGATCGTCGATGTCGCGGCACATTCGGGACTGCGTGTGGCCTTCGATCCCGGCCATGGCCTTGATGACCTTCCGGAACGCGTTTTCAAAGATTTCTTCCTTGCCGTCCAGTACCTTGTAGTTCATTCCGATGGTGACCATAGCGTTGTTACTCCGTTTTCGTCGTGGTCCCGGGCTCGACGACATGGCGTCGAATGATTGCCCGAAGATATTGCAGGGGTGGCTGGTTCGCCGATCCGCGATGATATCGTAGCGGGACGGCGGCTTTCGGCCAATCTTGACGCGATTCGAATAGCGCTGAGAATGGATGTGAATTCGCACCCGGGAGAGGTGTCCGAGTGGCTGAAGGTGCATGCTTGGAAAGCATGTGTACGGTAACACGTACCGGGGGTTCGAATCCCCCCCTCTCCGTTTCTTCATTTCGCCGATCACGCCGTCTTGTCGGGGTGATTGCGCTGATCGTTCAAGATCGTTCCCGACGCCGATTCGCAAGATTCTCCGCATTCGGGGCAGGTGCCCGATTGGTTGCCCGTCATGTCGTAGTTGCAGTGGGGGCAGCCGTTGGGGAGTCTGGCGCGGCGACGGCGAATGAATCGCCAACACGTCCACATCGGCCAAGGTGCGGCGACGACGAGGATCATCCAGTTGGGGATTCTGGCGGAGACGACATGGGTCGCGACAATCTTCGATGTTTCGGAGTTTCTGCTCCTGTATGGCGTAACACACGAGATATCCAGGCCTGCCCATTGAATTTTCCAGCTCTTGGGACGCAGCCCGCCCAAATCCGAGCTGATAATCGACAGCAGCCCGACGTTGTCCTGTGTGAGCGTGAGATTCGTGTAGTTGTTGGTTCCGAATGACACGTCGAGCTGTCTTGTTGGAATTCGGCCGGCGGGAATCGCGTAGGACGCGACTACTGCCAAAGCGATGGCGGCAAGAAACGCAGTCAGCACGCGGCTCGACCATCTGAGACTGAACGCCACGATTCGCCGAATCATCGACCCGCCTCCGATTCAATCGGACGTTCTGATGCGGACATTTCGATCGGTTGGTTGACGATCTGACCGCATTCGGGACAGCGGCCGGTCTGATTGCCTGTCAGGTTGTACCCGCATTCCATGCAGGCGGGCGCGTCGTCGGGGGAGGTCTTTCGGACGGACGAAACGATTCTTGCGATCAATAGAAACAGCAGTGGGTAGTATAAGATGTTGACCATCAGCGAACCGAGATCGGTTGCGTTGAAGGGCCAGTCGAAGCACACATTGGACAGCCATGGGGCATGCAGGCCGACGAATGCAAGCGTCGCACCGATCATCGTCGCGACGTCCGAACCGGACGGGATGATTGACTCGCGAAACAGGCGCAGAACTACCCATGGGATCGCGCCGCAGACAACTCCCGAGAGGATCAGGTTTCGAGTCGTGTACTTGTTGGTGCGGCGTCGTTGCATCTTTGCTTCCGTCGGCGGCCACTATTAATGCGATTCGGTCGCTAACTCGAATGGCAGATCAACTCCAGTGTATTGCCTTCGGGATCCTTGATGAAAAGCGCCTTCGCGTTCATGGCCGGGAATTCGCTCGTTGTCGGTTCGAGGCCGAGATCTGTCAGTTTGCGCTGCCAGTCGTCGTAGCTATCCGGCGGAATCTCGAAGGCGAGATGGTTGAGTGTTGAGCGCGTGATATCGTGGCCGACGAGGCGCGAGCGGGCGAAGACGTGGCGCTGGTGGTCGATCAGGACGAGGAGCTGGGGATGACCGTGGCGGCCGAGGGGGGAGTCGATATCGACGATCGTCAGGAATGTGATCGTCGGGATGCCGCCGGGATCGGGTTCGGGGCCGTTTTCGTGACAGGCCTCGCCGTGGAGTTTGAAGCCGAGGACGTTTTTGTAGAAGTCGCGCATGGTGGGGATGTCCTTGACGCTGAGGACGACTTCGGCGACGCCGGTGATGGGGGAAGGGGGCATTGGCTGGTCTCCTGTGATGCGGGTTTTGGACGTCTCTGCGCTCATGGTCTGGCGAATGATGTCGACATCTTCCATGCGCCAAAGATTGATTCGGACCTCAAGTCGATCAACGTCGGCCTGCTTTGCGAATGTCGTCAGGCCGTTGTGGAGACCGCTCGCGAATTCTGACATTGTGAGGGGACCATAGCCTGTCGCCAATGCGGGAATCGCGATGCTTGTTGCATTCAGTTCGATCGCGGCGTTCAACACGTTGCGGATTGTCTCGGCGATCAAGGCCGGGCTGGATTCGTAGAGGGCGTTGATGCTGACGGCGTGGAGAATGTGTTTGCATTTCAGCGGGCCGGGGCCGGTCACGACGACGGTGCCGGGGGGAACATGCTTGCGGCCGAGCGATTTCAGGTGGTTTTGAAGTTGCGCCTGCACGTCGTGGCCGCCGCGCATGAGGATAGCGCCGTTGACGCCGCCGGACATGAGGAGATGCGGATTCGCAGTGCTGACGATGACGCCCACGGGCTCGTCGAGGATGTCGCCCTTCTTGATCGTGACATGCTGCATGGGGTGTTCTCCATCGGCGGCGCGGCTGTTATTCCGGATTATATGCCTTGATCGGCGTTTCGCGGCGAATTGATTACGCGGGCTCTGGTGCGTGGCCGCACTCGGGGCAGCGGGCGGTTTGCGTGCGCCGGAGATCGTAGCCG
>JAJDEC010000264.1 GCA_029259995.1 Phycisphaerae bacterium | reverse complement strand
GGTGACGGTTGCGACGACTGTTCGAACTTCGACGGAACCAACGACGGCTTCGGCCCGCTCGCTGACTTCGCCGCGAATGCCGTCGGCAAGTTCATCAACGATGGTCCTGACGACGACAACGACGGCTTCTGCAACGCCGGTGACAACGATCAGGACAACGACGGCGTCGATGACTGGGCCGACAACGAGCCGAACAATCGGTTCGCCTGCCGTGACCTCGACAACGATGGTTGCGACGATTGTGCCAGCGGATTCGACCGACGCGAAGCGGACGGCGCCGACAATGACGGCGACGAGTTGTGCAACGACGGCGATCCGGACGATGACAACGACGGCGTCCTCGACGTGGATGACACCGATCCGTTCGATGATCGAAAATGTGGCGACACCGACGGCGATGGTTGCGACGACTGCTCCAGCGGTCGATTCGACACCGCCAACGATGGCCCCGACGCCGATGGCGACGGTCAGTGCGACACCAACGATCCGGACAATGACGGCGACGGCGTCCCTGATGCCGACGATCCGCAGCCGAACAATCCGTTCATCTGCGGTGACACGGACGGCGACTTCTGTGACGACTGTGCAGTCACGGGCGGCCCGGCCGATGCGTCAAACGACGGTGACGACTTCGACGGCGACGGTCAGTGCGACCTCGGCGACTTCGACGACGACAATGACGGCGTCGTTGACTTCCTCGACTTCGATCCGCGTGATCCGAACGTTCAGGATCCGCCGCCGGCAGGTCAGGGAGTCCCGGGATTCGGTGGCTTCACAATCGACGCCATCATCCCGTTCCCGCCGCTGTTGCCTGTGCCCATCTGTGGTTTCGGTCTGGCTGCGGCCATCCCGGCGATCGCCATCGGTCTCCTCGGCATGAAGCGCCGAAACCGACGACGACGCGACAACCGCAAGGCGGCATAAGGCAGTCGTCAACCAGATCTCTGATGCAACAGCATCATGGATAGATTGAAAACTCAGGGCTCGAATCTCCAACGCGGGATTCGAGCCCTTTCTCTTTGTCCAGACCATGCAGACATCCGAAACCCTCGCTGCCATCCTTACGGCGCCACAACATTCAGAGCCGTCGCGTCCCCCGGCAACGTCTCGCCGGACGCCCCGCCTGCAAACTGCGGCCCCCCCCAGCGCCCGCCAACCATGCTGTGGCGCAACGTCGTCACGGGTGTTGCGTGCCACGCCGACGACCAACGTCGGCATGCTCCGGTTTCGCCGGGCGTCAAAGCAACACTCTGTTTCGCCTTGCGCCTGCCTCGCCCGCCCCACGCTGAAAGCCTGCAACTGGTCAGCCCGAGGCAAGTGCAGCCCGCAAGGCGGGCAAACGCAGCCCCGGGTATCGATTCAATCTGCGAACCAAGCACTGAAAGTGCGTTGAAGAATTCACCCCAAAGCACCTCACGGCTACTCAGGCCCATGCACATTCCCCACGAAGCGCCGAACACGAATTCCCTGCACCATGGATACGCCACGACGCCACACCGTCGACTCAACCGATGCCCTAGCGTTGGTGAAACATTTTGCACAATTTGCGCCGTTTTGCGGGGGGGAGAAATCCCTCGATTCCCACCCAAAGCATTGCGCACGAAAGACTTATCCCGTGCAAGCCGGCATGCAAACCATCCCGGAATTCGCCGCTCGATTCCGTCACCCGTCCGGGCTCACGACGACTCTGACCACGTCCGTAATCGCCACAATCTCAGAAATTTCCTTTCCTCGCGCCGATCACGGACGTTGCCGCGGCATTTGCGTCGCCACCAGAAACCCGTGCGCCACGCCCCAGGCACCACCAGCCCCGCACCGTATCGGCCCCAGTCGAATACACCTCTGCGCGTCGTTGACTTTGGCCCCTCAGGCGTGGTTAAATACAGTGGAGACATGGCGTTGGCGCGATTGCACCGACGCCGGGGGATCAGCGTCCATCCTGCCTACCCGAATCATGCCTTGAACATCCCACTGGAGGGAAATTCGCCGTGGCGAGACAGGCTTCATCCAGCATTGGCGGAATCGCCGGCGGCATCGTCGGCATTGTGATCTTCGGCGCGCTGATTGCGACGCCGTTCTACATCAGTTCACTCGGAACCGATCGCACCCGGCTGTCCGCGTCGACAGCCGACGCCGTCGAGATCGTTCGGCGTGCCGTCCTCAATTTGGACGAGCACCACCTTCGCATCTCGCAGTTGTCCGATTCGATGACGAACTTCGGCGATGTCACGGACGACGTCACGATTCCGAAAGAACGACTCGATCATTTGCAGCAACTCGCGCAAGCGATCAAGCGCGCGGAGTCCGCGGATACGGATCGTGGAACGGAAGTCGCCGATGTGCGAGTTCCTGCCGCCGCGTCGCGCGCTCGATCGGCCTCCGAGATTTCAAACAAACTCAAGACCCTCTCGGCCGAACACAACAAGCTGATGAGCGAAGCCAAGTCAGCGCTGCAGGAATTGCAGTCCGCCACATCCGGCGATCTGACCGGCGGCAACAGCATGGAAGGTGCCCGGATCAAGGCGATCTTCGAATATGCATCCGGACGCGTCCGCGCCAATCATGCCGCATTCCTCGCATGGCAGGCCGAAGAAGCACTGAACGACGCGGCCCCGCTGGTTTCGCAGCTCGCCCAGCTCAAACATCAGGTACAGTCGATCGCAATGCTTTCACCGATCGAAGTCAGCCGATCCATCGGCGAGAAGATAACGCAGATTCGGGCGGAATCCGCGGCGACGCAGGCCAAACTGGATCAGATTCAGGGTACCGTCGACGACTACAAAGCGCGAATTCAGGGACTCGACGGAACCTCGCGCATGAATCGCCTCCAGATGGCCGAGATGCAAACGCGCTCGGAGCGTATCCACGACCCGTCGAGTGGATACGCGAGTCTTGCCGAAGGCGCACGCCAGGCCGAGGCACAGGCCGACGCACTTCGCTTTGGCACCCTCCAGAACGCCACACGCGTCATGGCCAGCGTCGATGATCTCGTCGGCCGCGAGTACGAAGGCGGCTCCCCCGTCGTCGGTCTTTTCGCGCTGGAGGAAATCGCCGCCAATCTGAGAGAGCAGGTCGCGAATCTCAGGAAGGCGGAAGACGCGCTCGCCGAACAGCGCCGCCATTTCGACGCCGAGGATTCGGCTGTACAGGCCGCAATGGACCAGACGCTCGCGGATGCCGGAACGCTCGACGCGACAATTCAGGAACTAATCACCAAGTCGGAACAACTCGCACAAGATCAAAACAAGGCGGCCGACGAAGCCGTCAAGCACATGATGACGGCCGCAACGGCGGCACGAACGGCCGGCACAGCCACCGACGCATGGTTCCGCGAATCCGAGATTCAGGATCCGTCGCCAGAATCCGCCGCTGCTGAATTCAACGCGCTGATGAAGTCGGACGGGCATTCCAAGGGATCGATGCAGTTTCTCGAAGGCGAATGCGCCTACCAGATCGCATCCGTTCGAAACGATCAGATTCGACTCGCGATAGCCGTGAACGACCTGAGTGTTCGGATCGCCGATGTGACGGATAACGCGCCGGCAGCGCTCCCGACGGATTCGATTGAGAAATGGCGCGACGAGGCCCTCTCGATGCTCGCCAAGGCGCAAACGGCCTACGACAGCGCGGCCAAATCATTTCCCCGAACGCAGGCCACATTGGCAGGTCGGAACATCAATGGAAAAGACATTGTCTGGCACGCGCAAGCCGGCTCGGCCGCCGTCCATCTCCTGCGATCCGTCCTCAAGGACGACGCAGCCGATCGCAAAGCCGAGAAGGACGCCGCCTACGAAATCCTGCAGAAGATCGCCGAAGGTCGAAGCCAAAGCGCGCTCATGACACCGACGATCGACATGATTCTCGAATTACAGTCCAACCCGAGCTGAGTCGATAGCACTGCCATTGATGTGTCAGTTTTTGTCGCGATCCATCGCGGCGACCGCCTCGATCGTGAATTCACGCCCCGGTTCGCAAATGTCGATCCGAACATTCGACGCCCCGGCCAAACCACCGACTGGTTCGGCGCGAACGTCCGCCCGCCGCGCATCAATCAGCACCACGCTGCCGTCGCCCATCACGTCACATTGAAGACCACGGACGATGACCGCCGTTCGTTCGTCGATACCGATGCCGATGCAATCGGGATGATCCAGCACCGCCGACAAAAGGCGATTGAATCGACGTCGTTTCTGGAAATGCTGATCAACGATGACGCCCTGCCAGATCCCCAATCCATCTGCCAGCGTTGTTCCACCACGAACAACGCCGTCAAGCGTCGCCTCACCCGTCAACATCAGCTGCGAAGCAACCGCCGCACCGGCACTGGTTCCTCCGACAACGGCCCCGTCCCGATGCCGCTCGCGAATCGTCTCAACAACGCCCGCCGCCTCAAGCCGTCGCATCAGTCGATTCTGATCACCGCCCGACATCCAGATCAAGTCCGCCTCCGCCAACTGCGCGACATCAGCGACCGCCGGCCGCGTCGGATCCACGCCGCCTGACGCCGCCGGCTGAAACACCCGAACGTTCCTGGCCCCCGCTTTCCGAAACATCTTCGCCGACGATTCTCCCGCGT
>JAJDEC010000263.1 GCA_029259995.1 Phycisphaerae bacterium | reverse complement strand
TGGCCGTGGATTCTTCTTCCGTGAAGAAGTAATTCGGCATCTTGATCTTCTCGTAGGGCTTGCGAATCTTGCCGCGATCCCAGATTCGGGGATTCCGGATCTTGTGATACGCAAACGAGGCGTGATTGTGATGAATCGTCTGGGGCGGATTGCCGGCATCCGACTGCTCGCCGCTGACGTGCGCCAGGAGATCCTCCGAGGATTCGGCCACGTCGCGAATCAAATGCGCATTGTCGTCCAGATCGCCGCGATACATGTTCGCAAACATCTCCGGTCGCGCCTCGCGCTCGTGTTCGAACACAGGCGAGTAATAGGCGAAGTCGAGCTGGCTCATGAACTTCTGGCCCCAGCCAGACAGATCCGTTCCCGGTCGCGTCGCATCCTCGAAACCGCTGATCGTGTGACAGGCGTAGCAACCATAATGGCTGATCATCTTCAGCCCGAGGAATAGCTTCCGACGATCCTCGATCGATCCTGACTTGGCATCGATCAATGAAGCAACAAACTGCTTGCCCTCATCCCCGCCGCCGTAACTGACGTATGCCTGACTGACAACGGCCGACGTCAGCGGCCCGTAGGATTCGGATTCATTCTTCGCGTCGGCAAGGTAGATTTCGACGACGCTCTTCGTATTCTGGCCGCCGAGAATCTCCCGGATGAGATGCTCCCGCATCTCCCGATGATCGTCGTCGTCGCCGATTGGCGTCATGTCGAAATCGTCATTGCGCAGCGAGAGCAGATAGGCGGCGACGTCCATCATGTCCTGATCGTTCTTGAGACGCTGATCGTCCGACGATTCCGACTGATAGTAGTTGTCGCGGAACATCTTCGGCATGACGGTGTACGACGAGTAGTGACGCGGATCCTTCAGCCAGTTGTAGAGCCATGTCATACCGTGCGTTTGCTGAGCCTCGTCGGCTGCATCGGGAATCAGCTTCGTTCCCAGGCCGCTGAGTTCGGGGCCCTGCATCGTGAATTCGGGCGGCACATAAGTCTTCAGCGGATCGGGCGTGCGTCCATCCTGCGTGTCTGCCTGAAATCGCTCCGTCTTGGCCTGGAGCAACGCCTTCTGGCGCGATGTGCGCGTGAACCGGCGGGAGGCGTATCGCACGCGATCATTCTTCGACATCGCATCGAAGGCCGCCTTGGCTGGCTCTATGGCGGCGTCGATCAGTTCCTGTGTCGCATCGCCATCGGGCGGTCCCTGTTCGCCCTGGATTTTCTGATACTCCAGCCGCGCTTTCTCGATGGCGATGTCCTTGACGATCCACTTCTCGCCAAAGGTGCGATTCTCGTCGTCGAGCGGATCATGGGCATCGAGATTGACGTGACACGCCAGACAGCCGATGGAAACAAACAACGCTTCACCGCGCTGTGGGTCCGCTATTATCCCGTCTGGCGCAGACAACGGCGTCCACGGCTTCGAAAACACATCGAGATAATGAGCGATCGCCTGGATCTCCGTTTCGGTTCGAAGTTCGGGCTGCGGATCGAATTCGCTGTAGCCTTCTTCCGTGCGTCCGGATGAATCCGTGTTGTTTTCCTGATGGAAGAAGTGCGGCATGCGCGTTGACGGACGGAAGTTGTTGGGATACTCGATCCAACGCTCCATGAAGCCCTTGGTGAGCTTGCTGCCGACGTGCGTCAGATCCGTGCCGACGCGACGAGAATCCGACAAACCGTCCACGTTGTGACAATTGATGCAGCCAACGCGCGTGAACAATTCCCGACCTTCAACGATGTTACTCGCGGACTCGAGCGGCTCGGTTCGATAGCGATCCAGATCGTAGATCTGATCGTGACATTTCGCGCAGCTGGCCGACGTGTACCTGGACTTGAGCATCGGTCGCTCCCAGAACTCGTCCACGACATGGAACGAATTCATCGGAATTCCGAGCTCTGACTGGCCGTACTTGTGCTCCCACTCGTGTCGCTGCGCTTCATCCTTTGGCGGGTGTGCCGCGAAGATGAAGTCCGTTTCCTGGCCGCTGCCTTCATGACAGACTGTGCAGCCCATCGACTTCATGGGATGCGGAGACGTGGGCGAAACGAACAGGTCCAATCGAGGATGGGCGGCGATCACTTTGCCGTATTGAATTTCAGGGCGCGACTTTTCGTCATTGTTCTCCATGTAGAGATTGACGGCGGCCATCAGCCGCTTGAAGTAATCGTCGCGCTCTCGCTCGTTCATTTCCTCCCACAAGAGCGCGCGGCCATTGCGGTCAACGCCGGCTCGCGGCTTCTCAGCGATGAGGATTCGTTGAAACTGCTTGTCGATTGCGGATTGAACGATGCCCCGATCGGGCGTCTTGCCGTCGAGTGCCGCGTGAATCGATTTCGAGTCGAGATACGGCCGATCTGTTTCTTCGAGATAACTGTTCGCCTCACTGATGAAGGCATTGATGAACTGCGTGTCGTCCTTGGCCGTGGATGTATCAACACCAACGAGCCGGCTCCCCAGTTCCCTGACGAGCTTCTCATTTTCGCGTTGCAGCACTGCCTGAACCCGTTCGGATTGAAGCGCCTGCTCCGCCTGTGCGATGAGGTTGTCGCGCGTCAGTTCGGGATTGTCGATACCGATATGGCACGTCGTGCAGCGATCGGACACGTACGTGTCCGTGAAATTCAGGTCGGTGCGAATGTTCTTCATGAACAGATTCTTGACTTCCTGTCGTCCCGGAATGTCGTGCGGGGCGGCATAGTCCAGAATCGGCAGGTTGATGGCCGTGCGATCGAGACTCGGGCCGAATTTGGCATCGGCCTGTTTCGCGTCGTTCAGCCCCTTCTCGAACGTCGCCAACTCGCGTTCCGCGTTCGTGACGGGCGCCTTGAGTTTCTTCAATGCGGTCTTCAGGCGGCGGATATCGTCTTCGAGTACGTCCTTGGATTTTTTCAGGCGGGCGAGTTTCGTTGTCTGGGCTTCGTACTTTTCTTTCAGGGCCTTCGTGTGCTCGTCCTTCATGCCTTCGAGCGCCTGCGACTCGTCCAGGTGAAAGATGGTGACGCCGAGCGCCGCATTCGTGTTTCCATAGTCCAGCGCGACGCCTTCGAGTTCGCCGGCCTTGGTTTCAATCTCTGCATCGAGCTTCTCGATCGCATCTGCATCGATGGCGTCTTGCGCCTTCTCAACGGCAACGCGAAGCGTCCTGAGCTTGTCCTGGTTTTCCGGGCTCTCGTAGGAGACATACTTCAGGTGTGCCAGCCCCGAACGCGCGTTGAAGTACTGAACCTGAAAGTCCCGCCACTTTCGATCCATATCGTGCTTCATCATCCAGAAGAACGACACAAGCATTAAGACGGACGTGACACCGAAGACGATGTTCAGCCGACGCATATTCCAAAGCGTGTCAGTCGTTACAGGCATTGATCGTTCCCTGTCGTACCGGCCTCATGCCGGCGTCGCATACTGCGCGAATCCCGCGCGAATTTTCCGACGATGCTAGATGTTGAAAAAGTACTCAGTAATTGCCACGAAGTACTTCAGATTAAACAACCAGCGAAGGACCATCTTGATCGGGACAAGGATCATCCAGCTCATCAGCAGCCAGAACACGGCGTATCGAATCAGGCCGAGATCCTTGTAGAGTTTCGCACACACGGACTTCGCGAGCACAACCGGCAAGATGAAGAAGTAGGCGCCCAGCACCATGAGCCCCGGCCCCTCGCGAACCAGCCATGTCGGCAGGCCCCACATGGGCTCCTTCGGCAGGCCCGGGTTCCACAAGCCCGTCTTCTCCGGCAGCACGACCCAGAAGAGATCCGACACGTTGACGTTCAACAACGCCGCGGGTCGATGCGCATCCCAGGTTTCGTACGGACCGAAGATATTCCAGTTGGGGCCGCGAAGGAACGTGCCAAGCACGATCAGGGCGACCCACAGGATGATCCAACCGAACATGAAGACCCAGATGACCATCTTCCGCTGACTGAATGTGTAATACCCGTTGCCGCGCGGATTCTTGTCGATGTAGGGCAACGCAACCAATCCAAGAATGATGAACCCGGGCAACAGAACGCCGGCGATCCACGGATCGAAGTAAACCAGCAGTTCCTGCAATCCAAGAAAGTACCAGGGCGCCTTGGATGGATTCGGGATGTTCGTCGGATTTGCGGCCGGTTCCAGCGGAGCCTTCAGCAGAATGGCCCAGACGACGAGTGCGATCGTACAGAGCACGAGGCAGATCATCTCGGTATAAACCAGATCGGGCCAGACGAGCACCTTGTCGTCCGCCCCGCTTTCGATCAACGGTTCGCCACGCTCAATCCGCCGGTCATTGATGGCCGCCTGCCGAAACGCCACCCAGGTGACGATCGCCATGGCCGTGAGCATGATCGTGATCGGTACGTTGTCGGGCTTGACGATGATCTTGAAGAAGTTCTCGTCCGTCGCGCTCCATAGATAGAAGCCGATGAATCCGAGACCGAGCAGGCCGGCGATCTTCGGCTTCGTCCAGACGCGATACGTCAGGAGCGCCACGATCAGCCCGATCGCCATCAACGGCACAAAGATCTGTGGGACGCTGGCGCGATTGAGCAGGTCTTTGATCGCACCTCCCAGGCCTCCGTCACTCGCGGCCGCAAGCACAAGTGTGTTCAATCCGTTCATAATCGCCTGTTTCAGCATAGCCTGAGAACTCGAGAGATCTCAGGGACTCATGACTTTCAAAACTCGTGCAAGGCCCGGTTACAGAGGACCCGAAATACCGCCGTCTTTACGAATTCGCCAGAAGTGCACGGCAATCAGCACCAGCACAACCAACGGTATGAAAATGCAGTGCAATACATAGAAGCGCAACAGCGCACCGGGGCCGACGGAGGTCCCCGCCAATAACAGAAATCTCGCGTCGGAGCCGGCGTGTATCAGCGGCACATCGCCGATCATCATGGCGGCGGCGCCGGGACCTTCATGGCCGAGGACGGGCGTAGCGCGAGCCATGTTCGAGCCGACGGTAATGGCCCAGATCGCCAGCTGATCCCACGGCAGCAGATAGCCGGTAAACGACAGGAGCAACGTGAGCTTCAGGAGAATCACGCCGACGCCCCAGTTGAATTCCCGCGGTGGTTTGTAGCTGCCCGTCAGGAACACGCGAAGCATGTGAAGCCAGATGGCGATCACCATCGCATGCGCGCCCCATCGATGGATTTCCCGCAGAAGTCCCAACGTGACATGGGCGCGCAGCTGGATGATGTCGTTGTATGCGTATTCGACGACCGGGCGATAGTAGAACATCAGCAGGACGCCGGTGATCGTTTCCGCCAGGAAAAGGAAGAACGTCAATCCGCCCATACACCAGGTGAATGAGAGCCGGATGCCGCTCTTGCGCACAGCGACGGGATGCAAATGGAGAAAGACGTTGCTGAGAACGGCCATCGCGCGCGTGCGACGATCGCGAGGGATGCCATGCCGAAACACGGAGCCCCAAATCTGGCTTTCTCGAATATAGTTGCCGATGTTGCCGAAAACGCTCATCGAATTCCTGTTCCACACTCGTGGGCGCCGTTTTCGGCGCCGCAACTAGATATCAAAACCCACACTTCGAATCATTGAATCTGCTAGACCGGAATATAGGCCTCCGGATCGTTCCACTTCGCCGTATCGTTGGGGCCCATGGCGAGAATCTTCTTCGATCGATCGACGATGACTTCGTCCCCGTCGAGATAGATCTTGAATCGTTCAAGCGGTCGTGGCGCCGGACCTTCGAAGTTGACGCCGTTCTCCTTGAACCCACTTCCATGGCAAGGACACTTGAATTTCCGATCATTCGGAAGCCATGACGGAATGCAACCCAGGTGCGTGCAGATGATCGACAGGGCCGCGATGCGATCTTCCTGGCGAATGATCCAGAAGCCACTCGGCTTGACGGGCTTGAAGTCCTCGTTGACTTCACCCGTGGCCATGGCGCTGTACTTACTGAGTGGGCCACATCGCACCTTGGGGTCTTCAACCTCAAGGACGTTTGGTGCCATGAATCGGGCGAATGCCAGCGTGCTGACACCGCCGACGGTCGCCATGGCCAGCCAGCCTGCCCCCAGCGCGCCGGCACCGAGCAGGTCCCGACGACTCGGTCCGTCAGCATCCTTCTTGTCCGGCTTGGCCTTGTCGAGCACCTTGGCCTGGCGGGCGTCGGGCGGCAACTCCGTCGGCGACAACTTCGCCATACGCTTGACGCTGTCGGGCATGTCTTCGAGACCACGATCAAGAACGACATTTCCCCCCCGTACGGTCGTCGCCTCCAGCAGCGCCTGAATCGCCGGATCGACCTCTTTGGGTTTTGGTGGATCGAGTTTGGCCGGTGCGTCTCCGGCCGCAGCGCCTGCAGCCCCAGCAGCAGGCTTCTTGGCTGCGTCGGCGGCCGCTTCCGCGTCGCTGACTTCGACTTCGATCGTGTCAAACTTGATGACGTCGACCGGACATTCTTCAGCCGCTTCGACGATGTCCTTGCTGAGCGGCTTCGTGAACTCTGCGTCCAATGCGGCCGGTCGAATGATGCAGGTATCGTTTTCGTGCTGCACTTCGAATACGGACGGCGCCGTCGTCTCACACGCGTCGCAGATAATACAACCCGGATCAATCCAGACTTTCGTAACGAGTTGCTTTGTTGCCATAGATCCTGTCCTTACGCGCGAAGCGCTCCCGATGCATCGAATAGACGACCTGCGTGAGCGCCCGCCCCATCCGCGGATTCCGAATGATCATCGCTCGAAACTTTCGCCAACGCAGCGATCGCTGCATCGCGCACTTTCGGCGAAATGTCGTGCAGGCTGAGATTCTTGATCGCGTCGTGAATCTGTTGATCGTCCAGCGTTGCTGCGATCGGCGTCAGTGCGATCAACCTTGCAGAAATATCCTGATCCGACAACTCGATCGCACCGATCGAATTGACACTTGCGTCGGGCGGAAGCCTGCGCCAATACTCTCGATCAAGCATGTTGAGAATCATCAGTTTGGCCGACGTGCTAGTGCTGCCGAGCTTTGCCAGCGCCGTCGCCTGATTCATCTTGGAATCCCGGTCAGTCGCCGGCATCGCGGCAATTCGATCGATCGACGTCTTGTCACCACGCGGAGCAATCGAGGCGATCGCGAGCGCAGCGACGATACGGACTTCCTGAGCCGAATCTTCGAGCAGCGGGTACATCTTCGGCAGTGATTCAGAAACGACAGGCATCTCGCGCATTTCAGCCAGGCCCTGAAGCGCGATGCGACGAATCTGAGGATCGGGATCTCCAAGCCAATCCGCCATCGCCTCACAAGCCGACGGCGTCTTGAGCTTCGCGAGGGCGAGGATCAGGAACTGCTGCATCGCAAGACCGCCGGAATTCACTTCTTCGGCCCCGGACGAATCCGCAGCGCTTGTCCGACGTTCGCGAATAATGCTGATCAATCGGCTGGCCATCGCCTCTGCCGATTCACCGTCGAGATGCCCCTTGTCAAAACGGATCGCAAGTTCCTGTGCTGCCTGCCAGGTTTGTTTCGATTTTGGGGAGAGAATCATGTTGCCGAGGGAACGATCGCCGGAGTCCATTTCGATGTCGGCCACCAATTCGGCGATAGATCGCGGCTTCTCGATCGGCGATGCGCCAAAGAGAATCACGACAACCATAACCACGAGCAGGACCACGACAACGAGCGCGGGGACCACAAACAAGCGACCCATCAGCGTCGCTGTCATCGGCGGCACGGCCGGCGCATTCGCATCAACAGCGTTTGCGGGATCTGGTTTGTCGGCCGGTACCGGGCTCGTTTCTGCCATGAGAATCGGATGCTGGAACGCGGCTTGCGCCGCCTTAATCCTTCGAGAGTTCGTGAATTCTTTCACGAAGTAGGCGATTAAAATATCGGCGTGCGGGCCGCCGATCAATCATTCACCAAGCCTGAACCCGAGGTTCTCTTACCGACCTGGCTTGTCTGTGGAGGGGATTATTTGGTCCGACGGAGACGGTGTCAACCCATTTCCCCTTGTCATAACACAATCCCAGCCAGAGAATTACGACCTTTCAACGACGCATGCCGGCAAATCTCCACGTGAAGGTGGAAATTCGGTCTGCGGCGGAAACCCATATTGATTCAATCGTCGCCGTTGGCGGCTTGAGGAGCGCGAAACGAAATAATGGCAATCAATCTGTCCGGTCCCGACATTTCACAGGCGGAAATCGACGCCGTCGTTGAAGTCCTGAAGTCTGGCCGCCTGTCACTGGGGCCCAAGATCGAGGAATTTGAAGAGAAGCTGGCCGCATACGTGGGCACGAAGCATGGAATCGCCGTCTCCAGCGGCACATGTGGTCTGCATCTTCTGGTTCGCGCGTTCGGCATCGGCCGCGACGACGAAGTGATCAGCACACCATTCTCTTTCATTGCGTCCACCAATTGCGTCATGTTTGAAGGTGCGAAGCCCGTCCTTGTCGACATTGATCCAAGCACGTGGAACATCGACGAATCGCTGATCGAGGCGGCCATCACTCCGAAGACACGCGCGTTGATCCCCGTCGACGCGTTCGGAGAAGTCGCATCCATGGTCAAGATCGAAGACATCGCCAAGCGTCACAATTTGAAGGTGATTGAAGATTCGTGCGAAGCATTGGGTGCGAAGTTTCAAAATCGCATGGCGGGGGCGTTCGGCGACGCCGGTGTCTTCGGCTTCTATCCGAACAAGCAGATCACGACCGGCGAAGGCGGCATGATCACGACCAACGACGACGAAGTCGCGCGGCTTTGTCGATCGATGCGCAATCAAGGTCGCGATACGGGCATGGGCTGGCTGTCTCACGAACGGCTCGGCTACAACTTCCGGATGAGCGACATCCAGGCAGCCATCGGCGTGGAGCAGATTAATCGAGTCGATGCGATCCTCGGGAAACGCACGCAAGTCGCCAACTGGTATCGAGAACGTTTGAAAGACGAATCGCGAATCGAATGGCAGCACAACGATCCGGCATGCACACGCAGCTGGTTCGTCTTCGTCATCAAGCTGGCGGACGAATACAGCGAACAACAGCGCAACGACTTGATCGCGAATCTTCGAGAACGCGGCATCGGATGCAGCAACTATTTTGCGCCGATTCACTTGCAGCCGTTCTACATGGAGCAGTTCGGCTACAAGGAGGGAGACTTTCCGATTTGCGAGCGCGTTGCGGCGAGAACGATCGCCCTTCCGTTTCACAACGGACTGACAACTGCGGACGTGGATGAAGTCTGCACGACGCTCGAGTCGCTGTTGTAGAATCGGGATTCCGTCGCGAACGGATCACGGCGATGTCGTCTGGGCAAGCGCATTGCGCCGTGATCTGATCGAATCCGTTGCCGCGCACTTGAACACACGACAGTGGCGCTACACCGCTGAATTGAATATCTGCAGCAATGGTGACACGATCACTGCCAGAAATGGCCCGAAGAAAATCTCCAACGTCGTGATGATTGCCCCGAAAAAGAGGTTCACGATGCCTGTCAGGTTCGTAATCGGATCAATCATCGCTGGCTCCAGATTGCAACGGGTTCGATGTGCGATCGCCCACAAGAGTAACATCGATCGCCTCGTGATTTTTCGTACGGGCGAGGATGCGCCTTCATCTAATACCCCGGGCGATTCTTCCTACGCAATGATTCGATCAACAATGTCCTGTATGCCCGCCTCGAATCGCGCAATCTTTGCCGATGTCGCGACTTCTGCCGCCGGGAGATCGTCCCCTGGCTCGCGCACCAGGATGTAGAACTTGATTTTCGGCTCCGTTCCGCTCGGTCGGGCGATGACTTTCGACGCGTCGCTCAGCGTAAACACGATGACATTACTCGCCGGGAGATCGAACTTCCCGAGACTTTCGCCCGACGCCCGATCAATGATTCGCCCGGATTCCAGGTCGCCGACGCTCTCTACGCCGACGCCGCCAATCTGCTCGGGGGCGCTCTTTCGAAGCGCCGACATGATGGAATTGATCTGCTCCGCGCCCGACTTGCCTTTGAGCGTGATGCTCTTGGCTCCCTCGCAATAATATCCGAAGCGCCGGGCGAGATCGTCCAACACGTCAAGGAGCGACATTCCCAGCGAAGCCGCATACGCCGCTGTCTCCGCAATGAATGCCGCGCTGGCCACGGCGTCCTTGTCTCTGACAAAGTTGACGGGCAAATAGCCGTAGCTCTCTTCAGCGCCGAAGAGAAACGTGCGCACGGAATCACCCTGGTCCTGGTCGAACTGTGCCATCTGCTCGGCAATCCACTTGAAGCCCGTCAGTGTCTCGATGACCTCCGCGCCGTATGACCTGGCGACGGCCTTCATCTGATCGCTGCTGACGATCGTACTCAGCACAACGCCGCGCGCAGGCATGGTCTTCTGACGCTTGTATTGCTCACAGATGTACCAGGCGAGCAACGTGCCGATCCGATTGCCCGTCAAGTGGACGTAATTCCCGGACTTGTCACGGACCGTCATGCCGACTCGATCCGCGTCGGGATCCGTACCGATCACGATGTCCGCCGCATGCTGCGACGCCAATGCGTTGGCCAGCTTCAATGACGCGGGTTCCTCCGGATTGGGTGATTTGACGGTCGGAAATTCGCCGTCGGGTTCACGCTGTTCGGCGACTTCATGAACGTTTTCAAAACCTCGACGCCGCATCGCCTCCGGAATCAGTGTCCCGCCCGTTCCATGCAATGAAGTGAAGACGATCTTGAGTTTCGATCCATATTCACGACAGACGGCTGTATTCAGACACGACGCCTGCACGCGTTCGAGATACGCTTCGTCGAGTTCTCGGCCGATGTCGACCAGCAATCCCTTTTCGCGCGCAATCGCCTCATCGGCGACGCGGACATTCGCGAACCCGCCGACCGCGCGCACGGCATCGATAATGCCGCGATCGTGCGGCGGC
>JAJDEC010000262.1 GCA_029259995.1 Phycisphaerae bacterium | reverse complement strand
CCCCTCATCGGCAGATTTGTTTTCGCAAGATGGGTGAATCGTGCCCGCTCCATAACATGAGGGTATCGACAATGAGTTCCGATCCATTCGGCGCCAAGACAATCCTGAACACGCAGGCCGGCGAAGTCACGATCTATCAATTGAGCAAGCTGATCGACGACGGCATGATCGGCATCAAGTCGTTGCCGTTCAGCATCAAGGTTTTGCTGGAGAATGCGCTTCGACATGCCGGCGACGGCATCGTCGAGAAGTCCGATGTGGAAAAGATCGCGGCCTGGAATGCCGAGAAGCCGGCAGAGGAAGAATTGCCGTTCACGCCGGCGCGCGTCGTGCTTCAGGACTTCACGGGCGTGCCCGCCGTTGTCGATCTGGCCGCGATGCGTTCGGCCATGGTTCGACTGGGCGGCGATCCGAAGAAAATTAATCCACTGGTTCCCGTCGATCTCGTGATCGATCACTCCGTGCAGGTCGACAAGTTCGGCGCGGCGGACTCGCTTTCGTTGAACGAGGACATTGAATTCGCAAGGAATCGTGAGCGATACGAGTTTCTTCGCTGGGGGCAGAAGGCGTTCGACGGATTCCGCGTCGTACCGCCGGCGACGGGGATTGTCCATCAGGTCAATCTCGAATACCTCGCGGGCGTCGTGATGACGCAGCAGGTCGACGGCGAGACGGTCGCCGTGCCGGACACGCTGGTGGGGACGGACAGTCATACGACGATGATCAACGGACTGGGCGTGCTGGGCTGGGGCGTCGGCGGCATCGAAGCCGAGGCCTGCATGCTGGGTCAGCCGATCTACATGCTGACGCCGGAAGTGATCGGGTTCAAATTGAACGGTCGGCTGCCGGAAGGGACGACGGCGACAGATCTTGTGCTGACGGTGACTGAGATGCTTCGTAAGAAGAAGGTCGTCGGAAAGTTCGTGGAGTTTTACGGCGACGGTCTCAGTGAATTGGGGCTGGCCGATCGAGCGACGATTGCGAACATGGCGCCGGAATACGGCGCGACGATGGGATTCTTTCCCGTGGACGACGAAACGCTGCGCTATCTGGAGCGAACGGGCCGAACGCCTGCACAGATTGATCTCGTTGCCAAGTACTGCAAAGCGCAGGGGTTGTTCCGCGTCAACGGAATGCCTGAGCCGATCTTCACGGACACGCTCAGTCTTGAGTTGTCAACGGTCGAACCGAGCCTCGCGGGACCGAAGCGACCGCAGGATCGCATCCGGCTCAGCGACATGAAGCCGAAGTTCTACGACGCGTTGAGCACGGTCTACAACAAGTCGTCGCGACGACAGGCGGCGGCGATCGGGCGTCTGACGGCCGAGGGCGGACCGGCCCAGGCGACAGCCGTCGCGGAACCGGACACGGCTGAAATCTCCATGAACGGCAAGAATCTGGAGCTGCATCATGGATCCGTCGTCATTGCGGCGATTACGAGTTGTACGAACACGAGCAATCCGTCGGTCATGATCGGCGCAGGGCTTGTGGCGAAGAAGGCGAACGCGAAGGGACTCAAGGTGCCGGCGTTCGTCAAGACGAGCCTGGCGCCGGGATCGAAAGTCGTTACGGAATACTTGAAGGACGCGGGTCTGGATCACGAGTTGGAGAAACTCGGGTTCTATACCGTGGGCTACGGCTGCACGACGTGTATCGGGAACTCAGGCCCCCTGCCGGAGCCCGTCGCCGAGGGCATCAAGAGCGCGGATCTGATCGCGGCCAGCGTGCTCAGCGGGAATCGGAACTTTGAAGGCCGCGTGCATGCGGCGGTCAAGGCGAATTACCTTGCGTCGCCGCCGCTTGTCGTTGCGTATGCGATTGCAGGGCGCACGGACATCGACATGCTGAATGAGCCACTCGGCCAGGATACGAGTGGGAATGACGTGTTCCTACGAGATATCTGGCCGTCTCAAAAGGAAATCCGGGACGCAGTGGCGAAGCACATCACGCCGGAGATGTTCGAACGACAGTATGGAAACGTCTTCGACGGCAATGAAAAGTGGAACCGGATCAAGGTACAAGAGAGCGCCGATTATGAATGGAACGCCGAGAGCACTTATGTTCAGGAGCCGCCATTCTTCATCGATCTCAAGCCGGAACCCGATTCGATCCAGCCGATTGCCGGCGCTCGCGTGCTCGTGATGGTCGGCGACTCGATCACAACGGATCACATATCGCCGGCGGGCTCGATTCCGGCGTCGGGACCTGCGGGGCAGTTTCTTCAGTCGAGAGGCGTATCGCCGACGGACTTCAACAGTTTCGGCTCGCGGCGGGGCAATGATCGCGTGATGACGCGAGGAACATTCGCGAATGTTCGCTTGCGGAATCAGCTTGCGCCCGGAACAGAAGGCGGGATCACTCGCTATCTGCCAAGCGGCGAACAGATGTCGATCTTCGATGCGGCGGAGAAGTACAAGTCGGACGGCACGCCGCTCGTGGTGCTGGCGGGCGCCGAGTATGGAACCGGCTCGTCGCGCGACTGGGCGGCCAAGGGCACACTGCTATTGGGTGTGAAGGCCGTCATCGCCACAAGCTACGAACGTATCCATCGAAGTAATCTTGTGTTCATGGGTGTGTTGCCGCTGCAGTTTGCGGAGGGAGAAACGCGCGAGTCGCTCGGCCTGACGGGTGAAGAGCACTTTACGATCGTCGGCCTGTCCGACGATCTCAAACCGCGCCAGTCTGTGAAAGTCGTCGCGAAGAACGAGAAAAGCGGCACGGAGAAATCGTTCATGGCTGTCGTTCGAATCGATACGCCCGTCGAGATCGACTACTACCGGAACGGCGGAATTCTGCAAACCGTACTTCGGAAGATGCTGAAGAACTGATATGCGGTATCTACGGTTTGAATCGGAGCCCTGCTCAAGAAGCCTGTTTCCGTTTTTTGATATGAGGACGATCTTGAAGAAGACGAGTGCGACGCGAGCGCCTGTTACTACCGGCCCTATCGGGTTCGGCCATTCGTTCACGCATTGCCTGGTGATTTCGCTGATCGCGGCGATGACACTCACGATCGACGCCTGCAAGAAGCCGGATGCCGGAACGCCGGAGGCGACGGGAACGACATTGCCCGCCAGCGATGATTCATCGACTGCGGCCCCCTCGGCCAAGTCGTCGGCCGCAAAGGAGCCGGTCGCGGCTTCGGAGTTTGATGCGCATCTGATCTTCCTGTCCGGGAAGATCGTCGTGCCTTCATTGCGGGACGCGGCATCGCTGCCTTCGGGCCTGATCGCGCCGGGGGATCTCAATCGTGATTCGTCAACGGACCTGGTCGTGCTCGTTGACAGCGAATACTACGTCGATGCTGTGAGGCGCCTGGTTGTTGCCTATTCGGGAGCGGATCACACGATTTTGTGGTCCGTCGATACGCCGCTGGCGACGAAGAAGAAGATCAAGGATGAGGAAACAACGGAGTGGCTCAAGGTCACGGGATTGCGCTGCTTGCCGGATGTGAATGACGACGGCATTCCCGATATTTTCGCCGCGGGCGACGGGGCAAGCCCCGGCTTTGCAGCGATATCAGGGAAAGACGGCAGCGTCATTGCAATGAATTCGTCGCCGAAGGACAAGCTGATACAACTTGTCGACGTTCGAGAAGTGACGGGCGACGTGCATCCGGACTTTATTTTTGCGACGGCGCTGAAGGACGAGTCGGGCGACGCCGGGGCCGAACGCATCGGCTTCGCCGTGTATTCAGGTGATCATCTTCAGCGGGCAGTCAGTTACAAGAAGCCGTTCGGGCGAATGCAATCGAGCCAAACGCTGCTCTACGGACCATTTCCGGATTCGAACGGCGACGAGATCGACGAGATTCTGTGCTACGGCGTCATTCCCGCAAACCGGAGTCGATCCGACGAAGCGCAATTCGCACTCGTGGACGGGCGCCAACTCAAGCGATGGGTATTGACGAGAACCGAGTTAGATCCGAGTCGATCAAGGCCGTTCATGACGTCGCCGGGGATTGTCGTTGCGGACAGTTTCGCGGACCTGGTCATTTCGACGCCCGTGGATGCGGCGGAACACTTGCCGAGCTCGCTTGGATTCTACGTTCTGAAGAAGCTGAAGTACGAGTGGCTTCTCAAGGGGAATCCGTTGACGCCGGACATGTGGATGGCGCTGGGCCACGCGGAATCGTCGAACACGGTCGCAGACCTACAGTTC
>JAJDEC010000261.1 GCA_029259995.1 Phycisphaerae bacterium | reverse complement strand
TCATCCGTTTCGATTCCATGTCATCGAGGGAGAGCCGGCGGAATTGTCCGAACGGTTCCGCCGTGAATGCACCGATCAGAAAAATGACCTCTGTAAGTGTGTGCTTTTCCGTCCAGTCGAAGAACGAATGTTCGACGGACTTGAAGCGTCGAATATTGACGACGGCGTCGCCGGAACCGTTCCCCGGCCGATTGACTTGTGGGCGGCGTTGAATCTGGAAGAGGCAAAGTGCACAACGGAGCAAACCAAGCAGGTTCGCGATGCCCTCAATTGGTTTGTCGGAAAAACCGTATCGTCCTGATTCAGCAGAATTCAGGCATCGCGAAAAGAAGAATCAGCTGCGGTCATTCCTGAATTCTGATCCGATGACGGCAAGTGGCCAGGATCGCCCCGATTCTTCGGGAAGATCTCGACCAAAGGGTCATGCCCCCTGATGAACCTCAGATCTACGAAATTAATAATTATTCGTGAGTATCGAGCTATTGATGAGCGCTTGATCGGGCTTTGTCGTTAGGTCAGTGCGAGGGACCGTCCGGCAGTATACTCACCTTCCCCCCTTGAGGCTTGGCGGCTCCTTCGCCCTTTTTCTATTTGATGTCGCCAAGCGGTTCATCCCGGATTGTCGATGATGTCGGCGAGTGCGACGAAGCGTCGCCCCGACTCTTGCGAAAATCCATCGACCGGACTGGGATAGGCAGGCGGCGTGACGTTGCGGATCCCAAGGTGATTTCCCTTGTTCTGGGGCGTCGGGTTTGATGCCCATGGACGCATCGCGTATGGCCGAAACGGAAATGGGCTTTCGAATGCAGGAGGTCACTATCGATCTGGATCAAAGCAATCGCCGGCGGCCAGCCAATTCGGAGGAGAGCGCCGCCTGAGAACTTTCGACCGCAGTTCGGGCGGACTCATTCAGCTTCTTTCGGAGTCCCTCAAGATCCGTAATCAGACTCATGAGTTTGTTACGGGCATCTCCGTTGCAAAGCTGGGCTGCCGCGTGAGTCGTTGCGAGCATTCTTCCGAGCAAGCCAGGAGGGATATTGACAGTCCCCATCTCCATGTGATCGAATTTGTAAGTTCTCTGCTTGGTTGAATACTTTACGGGAACGCCGGCGTCTCGCAGGCAGTTGATGTCACGCAGGAGCGTTCGTTTACTGACACCTGCAGCCCGTTCCAGCGCATCCCAATCATCTCGCGAGCCGCCGCGCCAAAGCAGGTCGTATACTTTCACCAAGCGAACGATCTTTCGCGGCTTGTTGGCGCGATGCGACTTCCCGTTCGGCCTGTCGGTCCCAGTATCCGATTTCGAGCGAATTGGTAACATAGCTTCTCACGTCCCTAAACGACGTATGGGGCGGCGGCGCTCAATCTCTTACAACTTTTTTTGCAATGTCCGGGACGGATCGACATAATGTTGGAATCGGGTAGGGAACATCGGACCGGGCGTGATGGAATGGGCTGGACGTCGGGGGCCATCATGCGATGCCCCGGATGCCTTGGAGATAGAAACAAATGGATCGGCCGCTGCTAGAAAAGGTGTTTCTTCAGTCGACTCCTGTTCTTCTCGCTTTTGTCGAGAATCGCATTCCATCGTCGATGCGTTCTCAACTTGCCGCCGAGGATGTCTTGCAGGACGTCTGGATTCTGGCCGGGCGGAGCGTTGAATCGTTTGACCCGGAAGGTGACCACGCACTCGAGCGATGGCTGATGCGGATTACGCGGAATGCCCTCATCGATCGGATCAAGGCCAAGGGTCGCACGAAACGCAGCGGGCACAGAATGCGGCTGGCAGGCGTGGGCGGCAGTTCGATGTTGGATCTTTTTGCGACGGTCGCGTCCGGTCAGCGTTCTCCCAGCAAGGATGCGAGATCGGCAGAAGCCGAACGGGCCTTGTTGCGTGCGATGGAAGGGCTTCCAGAGAATCGTCGGCGTGCGATCTGGATGAAATACATCGACGAAGTGCCGACCTGGGAGATTGCCGAACGCATGGATAAGTCGGAATCCGCCGTTCGGAGCATGCTTGCGCAGGGACTGACGCAATTGCGTCGCATGATCGGTCGTCCCGAGCGCTTTTTCAGCGACTCGGGTGTTTCATAGCACCATTCAGTTTGTGAAGTCATATGCCACCAGGTTCAAGCGACTTTCGTTCCTCTGATGATCGGTCGCACCGAATCGAGATTGCGTTGGGGGAGTTTCGCGCCCTGTTGGATGCGGAAAGGGCCATCGACGACGAGGAATTCTGCCGTGATCGTTCGGAGCTCATGCCGGATCTGGGCCTTCAGATTCGAATGTTGCGACGAATTCGCGGGATGGATTCGAAAGGGCCCGAAAGTCGAGCAAACGCCGGCCCTGAACCCGTATTTGACGACGACGGAATACGCAAGTTTCTTCAGGATAACCTTGAAAAATATGTAATTCAGGACGCAATTTCCCGTGGTGGTCAGGGGCTTGTGTATCGTGCGCGTCAGGTGCACACACATCGCGATGTCGCGATCAAAGTGCTGGCCGACGGCGTATTCGCGACACGACAGCAACTCGAACGATTCCTGCGGGAAATCGAGTTGGCGGCGCGTCTGCGGCATCCCAATATCGTCTCCATTCACGATAGCGGCACGGTTCAGAATCGTCCGTATTGCGTGATGGAATACGTTGACGGTGAGCCGATCGATGGATACATACTGCTTGAGCAGCCGGACCTGTCGGCGCGGATCAGGCTCTTTACCAAAATCTGTCGCGCCGTCAGCTACGCGCATCAGCGCGGTGTCATCCATCGCGATCTCAAGCCAGCCAATATCGTTGTGGATCAAGACGGGGAACCCAGACTGCTGGACTTCGGCCTGGCGAAGGATGTCTTCTCGACGGAGGCGAGCGGGGCCGGGTTATCCGTTCACGGACAGGTCATCGGCACGCTGCATTACCTGAGTCCCGAGCAGGTCCGGGGAGAGCCGGGCGAGATAGACACTCGAACAGACATTTACGCGCTGGGGATCGTGTTCTATCAGGCACTCACGGGGTCGTTTCCGTATCCCGTGTTGGAAAGCTACGAGAGGGCTCGTGAGAATATTCTCGAATGTGCGCCGATTCCGATGAAGGCGCTTGCCGATCAGGACGCGCATGGAATTGACCTGGTCTCCGTTGATGGGGACGTTGAGGCGATTCTTCGCAAGGCGCTGGAAAAGGACAAGGATCGGCGTTACCAATCCGCGGATGCGATGGCGGACGATTTCGATCGGTTTCTCCGGGGGGAAGTCGTCGGGGCCCGGGCGGACATGCGGTTTTACGTGTTGCGTAAAACGATCCGGCGTCATCGGATTCAGCTGGCCGTTGCCACAAGCTTCGTGGTCCTGGCCACGATCGCGTCAATTGTCTCAACGACGCTTTATTACAGTGCAGCGGCCGAGCGAGATCGTGCGAACGATGCATCGACACAGACGCAATCGCTCATGAATCGAATCATCACGGAGATTGATGACGACGTATCCCGGCTTCCGGGTGGATTGGAAGCGCGTGATCGGATTTACTCGGGGATTGAAGCCGATCTGCGGAAACTCGAAGACCTGTTGAGGGAGCGGGGCGGCGCGGAATACGAACGAGCGCGGGTCGCATTGAATCTCGGGCGAATCGCCGAACAGTCCGGGGATCGTGACGACGCGAAGCGGCAATACGAAAAGGCTGTCGCGTTGTCATCCGGCTGGGATACAAAGGACACAAATCGAATCGCACTGTATATCGAGTCCATGATTGCGCTGGGCGGCATTCACGAAGCCCCGGTTTCCCTCGTTGAAGAGGCGATCTCTCTGGCGTCAGCATACGCGGACTCCCCGGCGGAAGGTGTGTCATTCAGAGTCCTCCTTGGAGAGGCGTATCTTCAGCGGGCGCAACGTGCGAATGAATCGGGGGCGAGGTTTGATGCAGGGGAGGCCGTGCGACACGCGATTGCAGATCTCGATGCGTCCGATCCCGCCATCAAGGGCAGCATTCGATGGCAGCAGACCGCAGTGGACGCGAATCGACTGGCCGGAGATGTCCTGTTTCAGTTGGGAGATTGCGCGGCGTCAGATCATCATTACAACGCGGCGCTGGACATACTGGATCAGTTGATTCTGGAAAGAGCCACGGACACTGTCGCCCGATTTCAGCGATTGGTTCTGCATGTGGGGCGCTCGAAATTCTTCCGATCTGCGGGCGACCTGGCGACATCGAATTCACATCTCGAACCCGCGATCCTGGATGCAGAATGGCTGAATCAAGCCGATCCAAGCAACTATGAATGGGCAAGGGCGCTTGGCATTGCCTACTGTGATCGCGTGATGAGCCTGCGACATGGGAATGCGCTCGCAGCAAGAGAGGCCCTTGCCCAGTGCGAAGAGAAGTTGGAGATTCTTCGCAGCTATCAAAACAATGACTCCCGCCTACCTGAATGGGATGCACTATTGCTCGCCATCAAGGGAATGCTGGAGCAGCGCGACAACAATCATGTTCAAAGCGTTGAGTACTATGTGCGGGCGCTTGGCCTCTATTCCGAGTTCGACTCGACTCAGACGCATAATGACCGAACTCGCGGTATGGTTGCCTTTTGCCTCATTCGACTCAACCAGACATGCACAGAATTGAACATGCCCGAAAATGCCATCGCCTGTGCAGCGGAGTGTCTGGAAATTCAGTCGGAGCAGTATCACAATTCTCCAAACTCGATCGCTAATCAAATCAGCTACTACTCGGCCCTCGTCGAAATGAGCGCACACTTGATCAACAGCGGCGACGACGCTGCGCGTGCATTTGCCCTGATTGACATTCAGAATACTGTGGCTGCGCTACGTCAGCTCAGCCTGGACGAATCCAATCGCTGCTATCGCAGCAATATCGAGCGCGTATTAGAAATTGCCTGGGATCAATTGTCGTTGCTGGCCCCATGCGCTGCCCCGTAACGACAACAACGCACCGCGTCACTGGTGCGTTGTCGGGGCCTTTGAGTGCGCCAATTCGGCGCTTATCCTCTCCCTGGCAAGTTGTCTTGTGCGCCGAGTATATTGCGTCCAACGCGTCGACGATGTGCGCCGCACGCCATTGAGCCTTAAGCGAGTCGCATCCACGCATCGAGGTTCGCGCCGGTCCATTTCTTGTCAGCAATCAACACAGACAATTCGCGATCGATCGGTGATGCGACGATGTCGGTGATCACTGCTGCAGCCGTGGTGTTTGCCGTAACTGAAAACGGCGGATACTCCGGTTCCGGGTCAACACCACCGATATCGTCGTCTTCTTCCTCCTCCGGTTCCGGTTCGTTCAAGAGCCGAAACGAGTAATCGAATCGCAACTCATCGGTACCGTGCGTCCCTGTTCGGCCCATCAACGAGTAGACCAACGGCTGAGGTGCGGTTTGATTGTGAATCGCTGCCTCGCCTGACATCAGAGGCGGCAGGTCGAATTCGGCATGGGAGGGTTCGTCGGGCTTCGTGTGTTCGATCCACCAAAGCCCGTCTGACGTCGAAACGTTGACAGCGCTCGTCTTCCAGAGGCGATCGCCGCCGGACATCGGCTGGACGAAGTAGGCTGCGTCGACTTGCCAACCGACTGCATCCCCGTCGCGATCAGATTCGCTGAGCTCGAGAATCGTCTTGAACACGACATCGCTGTTCGGATCGGATGAATCTTCGAGCGTGTCGAATGCGATCAGGAAGTAACTGTTGTCAGCATGGACCTGTCCCGCGTTGAAGAAGAATGCGGTGACCAGAGAAGTGAGCAGCATGCCTGTTGTGCGAAGTCTTGCGTTCATTTGATATCGAGCCTCCAGCGTCCTCGTTCACGCATTGAGATGCGCGCACAAGAACCAATGGAACACCCACGGGTGTTCGTCCAAGCGGTGTCTTGATCCCCCGGGGTTAGGGTCGATTGACACACCGACTACGGGTGAATCAATCGGAGCTCTCAGGTCTTAAGAACGACAAACGTCGGTGCGGCGCTCATTTTCAAGGAGATGAAAACCAAAATGAACCAAAAAACTCTTTGGGCAGGAATGTGAGCGCCAACGCAAGGAAGGGCGTTAATGGACGTGGACTCATTAGGAGATTGCAGGACGGGCGAAATCGGGTCACGTGTCCCGGACGCCCGCCGCCAGCGACTCAGACGAAGGAATCGTCACTCATGATAAACTCAACAAATCCAGTCGCCGTATTTGCGGACAATGGAAATGATTGCAACGACGGGTTGTTGCGGCTCAAAACGGATCAGCGATTGATCAACAGAATCGTCTCACTGGCGTCCGGCGGGCAGTGCCTGGTTGCGACCGACCCGCCCGCGGCCCTTCAAAGTGAGATTGCGACCCTCGATCGGGCTCAATTGCTGGGGCTCATCGAGTTCTCGGCGGCGCTGATCATCCTGGCTGAATAACTGTCCGCGACCTGCGTCGCGACGATCGACCTGCTCGTCGAAGATCTTGCTTTCGCGAAACTCGTCATTCGACTGACAGTATTTCCGGCAGATTCACTCCTTGCCTTCAATGAGCGAGTCCGAGGCGTCTGAAGATCTCCCGGTCGTCCGGAGGTTTCGGCAGGGCGGCAATTCCCGATTCATGCGTCACGTCAACATCATGCGGTACACAAGGACTCTGCGCAATTCCCAGCATGACGGACCGGAATTGGTTGCAGGATCCACGGACGTGACGTGGATTCCGCGCTGCGACGTGCGGGAATGACGGAATAGTGAAGTGCGCAGTTCGCGGAAGAACGACTACGGGAAACAAGAGAACGCGCGGTTGCTCTACGGGCATCCGGCCGACATCACACAATCCGTGAATGCCGCAATGTCGCCGCCGTCGCGAGACATGTCGCCGTTGATGTCGGCGTAGTCCTTTTCGCACGCAGGAAAGGCGGCGTCGTATGCGCCGGGATCCAGCAGCGCTTGAATGAACGGCGCGACGTCGTTGATGTCCACGACGCCGCTGCAGTCCATATCGCCGAGCGGATTCGGCGTGGGAATGTCGAGCGTCATCGTCACGTTGGTGCCGGAGGTGCTTGTGTTGTAGGACATCATGAAGGAGTGATCGACGATGCCGAGCG
>JAJDEC010000027.1 GCA_029259995.1 Phycisphaerae bacterium | reverse complement strand
ACTCAAGTAGCTTGACAGTGCCCGGCAGACCCCAGTCGATCGCGAACGCCGCCGCCGTGCCCTGACAGATGACGACCGACTCGCCCGGCGCGACGATACCGAAACCGGTGAGGCTGAACTCACTCGGAAGCCGGCTGTTGTCGTCATAGCTCCAGCCCGTCAGATCGATCGGTGTCGGGCCGACGTTGGAAAACTCGACGAACTCGTCGCCGCCGCCGGAGTACATCCATTCCGTGATGCGCATCTGCACGTCGCTGGGCTGCGCACAGCTCGCGGTCGCACAAATCGAATCAGCGCCCTGCCACGTTCCGCCGGCATCTTCACAGATCATCTGCGTCTGATTGTCCTGGCATGAACCGTCGATGAAACAACAGGCACCAACGGGAATGACCACGCCGCAAGCGTCCGCGACATACGCGCCCGGGCTACCGACGTCGCCAGTGCTCGACGCATACGAACCGGACACGTCGGCAACGGTAGAAAGCACCCAGTTGGAAATGTCGTCATTGCCGATCGCGATGAGGCACGGTCGACCGGAAGCGTTCTGCGCCCGGATCGTGCCAGGGAAGTCCTGGTCGCCGTAAGTCAGTCGATCGACGAGCGTACCCGATGCGTCGAACACGTTTATCTGATCGTTGCGACCGAAGTTGTTGCCGCCAGTTGTCCCGAGCCCGCCAACAACGCCGACAGTGCCAGCCAGACCCCAATCCGCCCGGAACGCCGCCGCGTCCGATTCTGTGATGACGACAGACTCGCCCGGTTGAATCGTGCCGAGGCTGGAAAGATCAAGCCCCGTCAGATAGACGCCGGCCGAATCATTCAGGCGCCAACCCGTCATATCGACAGGATTCGCGTCGAAGTTTGTCAGTTCGGCGTATTCCGCGCCCGTTCCCGAATACATGTACTCCGTGATGCGAACGGCGGCGCCGCTCGGCTGCGGGCAGCTCGTCGTTCCGCAGTCGGTCGCATCGCCCTGGTAAACGCCGCCGATGGCTTCGCAATAGACCTGCGTCACATCCGGTCCGTCGATACACGCGCCGAGTTGGCAGCAGGCGCCGACGGGAAGCAGTGGCGATGTGCAGTCGTCGAGTAGATGCGTTCCGGGATTGCCCGTGTCGCCGTTCGCCGAGACGTAGGAACCTTGTGCGTCGCCGCCCGCCTGGCTGAGTCGCCATGGCGTCGGATCGTTCGCACCCACGCCGGTCTGACAGACCCAGGCGCTGGCGCCATTGGCCCGCGGTGAAGGAATAAAGACGCGATCGTCATAGGTCAGGCGATCCACGAGCTGTCCGCCGTTGTCGTAGAGGTTGATCTCATCGCCGCGACTGAGATTGCTGCCGACGGGATCGCCGAGGCCGCCGATGACTTTGACACCGAATCCGAGGCCCCAGTCGAGCTTGAATCGCCCTGCGTCGTCCTGCGTGATGATCGCCGACTCGCCCGGCATGAGTGTTCCGAAGGCCGACAGGTCGAACGAACCTGAAATGCGGCCACTGTCATCGTAGCTGAAGCCGGTCATATCGACCGGCGTCGCGCCGATGTTTGTGAACTCGATGAATTCGTCGCCATTGCCCGTGTACATGAATTCCGTGACGCGAATCTCCGCATTGCTTGCGACGCCGCAGACACTGCATTCGGCATAGAACGCGTTGAGGTCGTCGGAGTTGACGACGGCCGTGTCGGCCATGTCCATCTCGAGCATCATCAGCGTCTTCTGGAACTCGGGCCCCTGTCGGAGATAGATTCCGTCGACATCGACATCGTCGAGCGTCTGGCCGATGCGATCGAGGATCATTCGCTCATCGATGTGATTCACAAATCCGTCGAAGTTGAAGTCGCCGGCGACGAAGCGAAACTGCTGAATACTCACATTCGTCGGATGATCGTTGAACGTTCCCGGCGTCAGGACGAAGTCCGTGACGTCGATGTCCGTGAACATATAGCCGCCGCCGCCGAAAGACACGCAGGCGACGTCGGGCGCATCATCGGGTTCCGGATCGCACGAGCCGTCGTAGGCGCTGGCCGACAGATTCGTCGGCGCTTTCGTATGGATCAATCCGGCCATGTCCAACGTCGTGCTGTACTTGAAGAAATCGGCGCTGATCGGCAGGCTCGTGATCATCTCGCCGTAGATGAAGGACTCGTCGGCAATGCTGGTGCCTTCGATCGTGAACGGATCGCCGAGATTGCCGACGGTTCGATGGCCAAGATGCGGATTCGAACAGAAGTAAGCGAGTCGGCTGGCCATGTCCGGATTGAAGCCCGGCGTGTCGCTGATTTCGAACTCCTTCGATGATGTGTATTCGAGACCGCCGCCGTTCGACCAGGAGAATTCATCAACAATCTGGTACGGCTCAACGGTCATCGCGACGTCGCCGGTACCGATGGTATTTGTTTCCATCCCGAAGTCCGTCATGCCGTCGCCGTTTACATCGTGTCGAACGTCCTTGCGAAAGGCATATCCGGGGCCGTAGACACTCATGTTGTTGATATCGATGCTGTGATCAGGACGCTTGCGCAGCAGCAAGTAGGTTGACGAACCATCGTTCGACAACTTGCCGGGCGTATCAATCGTCGGAATGTGCGTGGCAATGAAGCCGGCGCTATTCGCCCCGGCGTCGATGAGTCCCAGGCTGACAAGGTTACTCGCGCCGCCCGTGTCGTTGTAGATGATCAGGAAGCCGTTGGCGCCGAGCGTCAAGCCGTCAAGGCTGAACGCCTCGTCGATTTCGGGGACCGTATCGCCGGGGCCGATGATGCCGTCGCCGTTCGAGTCGAGACCGCCGTTGATGAGGCCGATCGCGTAGCCGGTCATGTCCATGCCGGGACGACCGTATAGCTCGAAGTACTCCCAGAATTCGTCGTTGCTGCCTTCGGGATTCTGGAGGACTTCGTTGATAACGACCTGTGCGATTGCCGTTCGAGATGCGAACGCACAACACAAAGTCGCGGCCGTGAGTGCGTAGCGTGTCCAACAGTTCTTCATCATGCTTCTTTCATCTCCTTGAATTCTTTGGGAACGAACAGGGAGTGATCTTCCGGGCACACAGCGGAACGCCCGCCGAATGCGCGATGGGAATGTGTTAGTCAGCGCTTCCCCGTTTGGTATTCGAATGCGGCGTCCTGAGTCCGCGATTGATTCCTGCGTCATCAGCTACTGACGTATGAACAGGTTTGTCGATCGTCGCCCCAGGCTCAGCACACCGTCGAACACTTCCTGATCGAGATCCTTCTGCCCGTGTGGTAT
>JAJDEC010000260.1 GCA_029259995.1 Phycisphaerae bacterium | reverse complement strand
TGTGACGTCACGCCGTAATCCCCTTGCCAGGTGCAGGGAAAGTCATTGGGAGAGACGTTTGTACCGATTGAGTTGTTTGAGATATCAACGCCAAGGGCATTGATCGCCTCGGCATAGTCAGCCTCCAGATCGCCAGGGTCGGAATAAAGAAACCCTTCCTGCAATCCCCCTTCCATTTCAAAGCCATAGGACTCTATCGCGACGGCGGGCGCCATGCCGCGATAGGTGCCGCCGCTCAACGCACCACTGCCGCCGATGGTGCCTGAAACATGGGTCGGATGATCGTGGACGCCGGAGCTGTCGCGAACGGTGACGCGGCCGCCGAAGTCGGGGTGTGATGCAAGTGCTTCGCCACCATCATAGACAAGGACGGAAATACCGGCGCCGTCCAATCCGTAGGGAACGTCGTTGACGACATTCGCGCCGGTGCGCGCGCGATTGTCGTTATTCGTTGTGCTGAACTGCGGCAAGGGCGGTTCAATCCACTGAACCGCGTCTTCGTTCACCAGCGCCTTGATGTTTGAGAAGGGAAGTTCGATCACGAGGCCGTTGATGCTGCGGAGCTGCGACTGGATTCGAGCGCCAAATTGCTCGACGAGCGTTGTCGCATCCTGATCCAGATCGACATCGGGATGAAAGAGGATGTAAGCCGCGACAATCGGATCGGTGTCGACCCTCGCCTTGACCTGGGGGCTATCCAGACTTGAAACGACCGCCCAGGGATGGACGACGTCTTCCACCAGGTCTGGGTGGAGCTTCCATTCTGGCGTCACGGGCACGATGGCGCTGAGCGACACGTCGCTGGAGATCGCATTGATATCGACCGATTGCGGATCGAGCAAGGCAAAGAATGCATGATCGCCGAGGTATTTTTGCAGTGTGATTCCGGCGGCCTTCAGCCGGACGTGATCATCGAGTGAAATGGGATCGGAGAATTGAACTACGACGTGCCTATCCGTCGTTCGAGTCACGGCGAGAGATACGGCTTGCGCCTTTTGCGCTGCGGCTTGCGTGTCGATCCGGGCATTGCCGCTTCGCCATCTGATGTCACCGGCTTCCGTAACCCCCACACACACCGCACCAGCGACGACCATCACCATCAATAACCAGCGATTTTCAGTAGACATCGATCTTATCCTTCTTCAGATTGTCAAGATTCGTCGCCGCACAAGTCGCGCGAACGCTGGACCCTGTTCTCCGTTGAGAATGGTTCATGGATTTCGAGCCCTGTTCTGTGATATCGCCGTAGCGCGATCATTCATTACCCTGGAATCGCAATCCGCCCCCGAGGCCCGTCACGAAACACTCCAAATTGTGAAAAAAGACCCCTGCGAACCATTCTGGCGCGTTCGTTGAGCCTGAGATCGAATAAAATGGGGATTTGAACCCACGGAGATATCCCGCCCGATGCCCTCAACCGACGCCACACAGTTCCTTCACCAGCTCGGAAACGGTGACGCTTCAGCGGCCGACAGGCTCCTGCCTCTGGTCTATGACAATCTGCGGGCGATGGCGGGCAGCGCGTTCCGATCCGTCCGATCGGATCACACGTTGCAGCCGACCGCGTTGGTCAACGAGGTGTTTATCAAACTCGTCGATCAGGCGGATATTACCTGGCAGGATCGTTCTCATTTTTTTGCCGTGTCGGCGAAGGCCATGCGAATGATTCTCGCGGACTACGCGCGACGTCGAGGCGCGAACAAACGCGGCGGGGACTGGAATCGCGTCGCACTTGAACCGGTTGCATCCGAAACCGGCGTCGACGCGATTGACTTACTCGCCGTCAACGACGCGTTGGTTAAACTGTCGGCCCTCAATAAACGCCATGCCCGCATTGTCGAACTGCGATTCTTCACGGGCCTGACCGTTCCCGAAGTGGCGCATGTGATGAAGTGTTCGACCAGCAGCATCGAACGAGAATGGCGCGCCATTCGAGCCTGGCTGAGTCTTGAGTTGAGATCGCATGGAGAGAAGGAGTAATTGGGCATGAGCGCCGAACAATACGATCGCGCTAATGATATTTTTCTGAACGCATGCGATCTTGATGTATCTGAACGCGATGCGTATCTCAACGATGCATGCGGCGACGATTCGAGCCTTCGCGCGAGAGTGGATGCCATGCTCGAAATGGATGCGCAGTCGTGCGATGCCATCGAGCTTGCGGCAGCCGGCGGCGTCGGCGACCTGCTGGCGATGAACGCCCGGGCGAGCGAATCGTCCGACGCCGAAATGCCGAAGCGGCTCGGCGACTATGCGCTCGTACGAAAGATCGGCGAAGGCGGCATGGGCACCGTCTACGAAGCCACGCAGGAGCATCCGCAACGCACTGTCGCGCTCAAGGTGATCCGATCGGGGTTGACGTCCGGTCAATTGCTCGATCGATTTCGCCGCGAGGCAAATCTGCTCGGTCGATTGAAGCACGCCGGCATTGCCCACATTTACGACGCGGGCGTGGGTGATCTGCAACTGCCGAACGGCGCGACGATTGAACAACCGTACTTCGCGATGGAGTTGGTCGACGGTCCGACGATCGATCAGTACGTCAAACAACGTAGGCTGACCGAACGGGAAAAGCTGAAGCTATTGATCAAAGTATGTGGTGCCGTGCAACACGCCCACGAACGCGGCGTGATTCATCGCGACCTGAAACCCGGGAACATCCTGGTCGAGAAGAACGGGCAGCCGAAAATACTCGACTTCGGCGTATCGCGCGCGACGGATGCCGATGTTCACGCAGTGACCATGCAGACTGATGTCGGTCAACTCATCGGGACGATCGCTTACATGAGTCCCGAGCAGGCGCTGGGCGATCCGAACCAGATCGACCCGCGTTCCGATGTGTACGCCCTGGGCGTCATTGGGTTTGAAATTCTCAGCGGTCGTCTGCCGATCCCTGTTCGAGAACACGCCATCCCGGAGGCCGCGCGGCGGATTCGTGAAGAAGATCCGACGCGCCTCAGTTCCATCAACACGCGTTGTCGCGGTGACATCGACACGATGATCCAGAAGGCGCTCGAGAAAGAGCCGGATCGCCGGTACCAGACTGCGGGCGCATTGGCCGAGGACCTTCGGCGATTCCTGAAGAACGAACCCATTTCGGCGCACCCGCCGAGCCGTACTTATCAGCTGGGAAAATTCGCACGTCGCAATCGCGGTCTCGTCGGCGGCGTGATCGGGATGATCGTTATCCTGATCGCGGGCATTATCACCACAGGAACATACGCGTGGGAAGCATCGGCGCAGCGCGACGAAGCACAATACGAAGCACGGCGCGTGGCGGCGTTGAACAGATTCCTCGTCGACGATGTATTCAATGCGGCAAACCCGGAGACCGGGGCGACACACGATCTGCGGGTCAAGGACATGCTCTCCAATGCAACAAGTTCCCTCGATACGTCGTTCACAAATGATCCCGATATCGAAGCATTGATTCGCGCCGCCTTGGGGAAAATATTTCTGACGTTCAACGAATTTGACCTTGCCGAGGAGCATTTGCAGCGCGCTGTGGTTCTGAACGAGCAATTGCATCCGCGAGATCCGAGGAAGGTGGTGCAGATCAAGAAGGATCTCGGGAAGGCGCTATTGAAGAACTCCAAGCTGGTGGAAGCGAACCAGCTATTGAACGATGTCCTGTCAGTTCAAAAGCGTTCGCGGACGTTTGGCGACGGTGATATCGCTTCAACGATTCGCGGTCTCGGCGATATCGCATATGCCAACGGTGACTTCTCGGGGGCCGAGTCACTTTACCGCGAATCTATGGCGCTGTATGAATCTTCGGGTGAAGACACTGATCAAGTGGTAAAGAATCTGATGGCGATCGCGAGAGCGCTTGTAAGCCAGGATAAAGTCGATGAATCCATAGTGCTCTTTCGTGAGGCGCTTGCCCTTGAGACAGACCGAGGCAACGAGGATCCGATCTACCTAACTTTGATTCAACACAATCTCGGCGCCGCGTTGTCGATTCGAGGTGACTTCGAGGAATCGAGGACGGTTCTCGAGAAAGCCTTGTTGTCGCGCCGGCGAATCCTGGGCGATGAGAACGCCAGCGTGGCCGCAACGCTTTTTGAATTGGCCAAGCTTGCAATGGATCAGGAGGATTACGAAAGGGCCCTGACTATCGGCGGAGAAGCGCTGGCGATTCAAAATGCGGTCTTGCACGAGAACCATATGGGTCTGGCAAGAACATACAACGTGCTCGGCTACTCCAGCCGTATGTTGAAAGATTATGCCAAGACCGAACTCTATGCCCGGGAATCGTATCGAATCTATCGCGCAGTTCAGGGGCCCGAGAGTCGCGCGACGGTGCTCTCGCTCAGTAATATCGCTGATATCCTCATGAAACAGGAGAAATACGAAGAAGCGATCGACGTTTGCCGACCAGCGCTTGTCGCGATCAAATCGGAGTTCGGCGACGATCATTTTCTGGTGTTTGAGTTTCAGACAGTGCTCGGCACATGTCTGACGCATGTTGGGCAGTTTGCGGAAGCCGAGCAATTGTTGGTCGAGTCTGTGGACCGATTGGAACGGCTGAATACCCCGTCGAAATCCTGGGCAAAGCATCAACTGGACTCGCTCCGGATGAAAATGACGATACATCTGGATTCAGAACGCGTCGATTCACGAAGCCAGCAACAGGAGTCGAGTGACAGATCCAGATAGCGGGACCACGAGCGAGGGTTCAAAATGTCGGCACTCCCCCGCCCGTTCCATGGAATTGATTGATCGACAAATGGAAATACGCGTTGCGCCTGTACCCGTCTTTGGTCCAATTGATGAGTGAGAAGTCAGCCATCATTTGGTCAAGGCAACATGGCTAATCGATGCAGCGAATTCCCTTGGGGCCAGGTATCCCAAGGCACTGTGGGGTCTCGATATAGTAACGGCGGCGGTCGTCGGCAATTCACTCCCAGGCACAAGCATCCGTGGATTGATGGACTGATCCGGCGGTGTGGCGGCATGTTCAGCTCGAATTCGCAGACGATCGAGGTTGTCGTACCAAGTCAGTGAGTGCGTCAGCGGGTGGCCGCTGGCGTCGCATAGCTTCTTCACAATTGTGAGTTGGGCGTGATCAGATCACCGCCCCCTTTTGCCAGGCTTGCCCAGTCGACGCAACGTGCCACGGATTGCCGCATCTTGCCAATGAGCGGCGAGATCCGCGAATGAGGAGGCGATCGCCTGTTTTCGTGGATGACGCAAGGAAAAAGTACGCCTGCGCTTGAGATCAAAATTGTCATGAGTCTCGTCGCCTGCCGG
>JAJDEC010000259.1 GCA_029259995.1 Phycisphaerae bacterium | reverse complement strand
CTGGGCGGAGTGTCGAGGCCGGCCGACTGTTGTCCTGATCGCCGACGAAGCTCAAACGCCTTCGCTCGAATTGCTCAGGGGCCTTGCTGACATGCAAGCCGCCTCCGTCGAGCCGGCGTATCATCTCGTCGTAATTTTCGCCAACGTCAGTGCCGGTCGGTCGGCATCGGTCACGGATGTTGTCCAGTTGGAAAGCGGGCTCGATGTCCGCCTCATCGTCCGGCTGTCAGGCGGATGGCGCGATCCGCTGCTCGTCGGGCTCGATATTCGATCACTACCGACGGCGTTGATCCTCGACAAGCAGGGCGTATTGCGAGACATCGTTCGCCACAACCATTGGCGCATGGTCGAATCCGTGCAGACCGCTGTGGCGCGAATATCCAGCCCGAACGTGAGCGTCAATCAGGCCGCGTCGTTAACGTCACAACCCGCCGAACCCAGGCAATCTCCATGATGCATGTCACGAAAAATCCGTTATCCATTTGCGCCGACGACCTGAAACTTGAGATCAAGCAGGCGCTGCAGCAGGCCAGCCGCCTCGGCTTTCGCGCCGTCGATGTCGGGGCTGCGAGCGGTCCCGTGAGCCCACGTGAACTATCGAAATCGGCACAACGGCATTTGACGCGATATCTGTCCGATCTGGGCTTACGGCTCGGCAGCCTGCGTGGTCCCGTTGGCGGCCCGGCGTACACGGACAGCGCCAATGGTGAACGACGCCTGGAGATCATGCGCTCGATCATTGCGATGGCGGGCGATCTTCGTGTGCCCGTCGTGTCGACGTCGTTCGGCGCAGCCGGAAGCACGTCAACGCCTGAAAGCGAATCGCGGCTTCGGGAAGTGCTCCAGACGCTGGCGAACGACTCTGATCGATACGGCGTCCGCGTCGCCATCGAGACGACGGGGGCATCTCCGAATGTCATGGGGCATCTGCTGCGTGAATTGAACTGCCCGACGATCGGGGCGTGCTGCGATTCCGGCGCCATGCTCATGGAAGGCAACGATCCGCATCGAATCGCGGACGATCTGGCCGGCCGCATTCACATTGTTCGAGCCCGCGACGCGACATTCGGAACATCCTCGGCATCGGGTCGCGAAACGGCGATGGGCGAAGGCGCATTGGATATTCCGCTGTTTCTTGCATCACTTCACGAGGCCGGATTCAGCGGCGACATTGTTGTCTCAAGATCGGAAAGTTCGCGGCCAGCACAGGACCTGCGTGCCGCGGGTGAATGCCTCCGGCAACATCTCATTCCATCGTAAGTGGTACAGGTAATAGATCGGCGACGGCGGCGGCGCGGCGTATAAAGGTTACTGACAGATTTGCGGGACGACGACGTATCACACTCTGAATGTTGGATAGTGTGCCCCGAAGGATCCCGGAGGGATCCATTGAGAATCGCCCAGCGATTTATCGCTGGGGCACGCGGCTCCAAATACCAATTTCCGCCCCGTAGGGACGGAATGAGTGCCACGCGCCTGGCTCACGCCGTCCTTCCGGGACGGCAATTTCTAGGATTACTCTCGTCGTAATCCCAGCCTTGAAAAGGCTGGGCTTTTTTCATGTCGTCCCTACCGGGATTTGGTGGAATGCAGCAACCGCGTCGACAAGCGCCGTCAATGGTCCCCGCAAACCCGTGAAGATTCTAAGAAAAAAGGGCGACCGTGACGTCCCCCCGGGCGCCACGGCCACCGTCGCTGGACCGCCGCGATCGCAAACGAAGTTCCCCCCGATCGCGGCGTCCCCCCAGCTTGTCAACCCCCCAGAAAGCACCCATTCAATAGGCAAGGCGTGTGAGCGACTTCGAATCCTGTTGTTCGTTTCGCTTCATCAACATTCCTCGCTTCGTGTCGCAAGTTGGACAGTCATTCGAAAAAACGAATCGAAAGTCTACCGCACTTCGAAATCCGCCTTGCTCTGATCGGGGCCGCGAAGCAAGGCATCGCAACCTGCGCGCGATTCCCACTCCATCCCATGCAGCAGCAAGTCGACATCTGTCTTCACGGCCGCCGATACAGAGTCCAACATTTCAAACCTCAAGGCGCACTTTCGACGCCCTCGCGCAACAGAACCCGGAGCGCACACACGGCGCGGATTCAGTACGCAACATTCGTTCCCGTCTCATTTGTATGAACTGGATTCCGCGCCGCGCAAAGGCAACGGCAAGAACCCGATTAGATCCGCCCCCGATGTGCGAGGTCGGCCGCGATCAGCGGCGCAAGAGGCGTTTCATGGTCGAACGATGCGGCGACATTCAAACCCACATTCGCATCATCATTCGCCCGAGCGGCGGGCACTGTGTGCGGCAGCGTACGAGATTCGTCGCCGCCCATCGAACCGGGCACAAGCAAGCATCAAATCCAACAGGCGATCGGATTCCCGTTTCATCGCGGAATTCCCTGCAATCGCAATAACAATTTCGATGCTTAGCGAGTCGGGCTTACACCCATTCCCATCGCTCGTATGATTCTTTCCCGCTCATGTCGGAAAGCAAGTCCGGAATGAAAATTTTCGGTGCACGTGGGCAATAGTGCTTGCTGATACCCAACTAGAGCAAGACGAAGTGAGGCGTAGCGGCCCCCCATTGTGGGGGCCGACGATACCGACGGCCAACGAGTCGTTCGCAACTTGCAGTCGCCTTTCCATTTTTCGTCCGCCACAGAGGGCGGACGCTACATTTGGACGCAAGACGCGCTAGTGACTGGTCACGCGAGCGTTCGGTGCTTCGATCTTGTTCGTGATTCGATTCCAGTAAATCGAATCACCTCGCCATTCGCTGAAGCCCTCGGCGCTTTGCCGCGCAATACTCGCACTCACGCCGTTGCCGCCGTCGATCCGAACTTCTTCGGTTCGCTTCGAGTAGTGGAGTCGATTGCCAAGCAATTGCCAATCGCCTTCGATCAGCCGGATCGAACCCTCGGCGCGAATGCCGCTCAGATCCGTCGCACGGCCGCGTGATCCACCCGCCTTTTGCACGGGCTTGTGATCGGAGACGAAATCCAGCCGCAGATTCTGGCAATCGAGGCGAGCGCGACGTCCGGCTTTGAGCCGATCCTTGAGACCTGCAAGGAAACCATTCGGAGCGAAATCCGCCTCCTCCAGCGCCATCTGCTGACCGCTGTAGTGATCCATCTTCACATTGCGTTCGAAGATGACGGCTCCCTGAACGAGGAAGAAGTCCATCTTCTGCTCCCACGTCACAAGCGTCTGGCTCGGGCCTTCGCTGCGAACGGAGCTCATCATCGGACCGCCGACTCCGCGCGTCGCGACGGCAGAGGGCCGTCGGCTGTCCGCGTCGAACTGATAGTCTTCGATCAACAGAAATCCTGCCGAAGGAACACGCATCTGTTCCCGTTCCAGGTCCGCTTCAATCTGCGTTCCTTCGATTCGGAATCGGCTCAGCAATCGCCCCCATGTCTCATCGTTCGGCCCGGGCGCGTAGGTTTCACTCAATGCGTTGGCGCCGCCCTCCGCAACAACGTAAATGGGGCGCTTGCGATTCGCCGACGACGCGACGCGATCCGACCAGTCGACCTGCGGCTTGCCGTCCAGCATTTCGCCCAGCACGCCGAAACGCCCCGCCCGTTTCGCGCTCTGCGCCTGCTGGATCGGCGGCATGCTCGCAAAGCGCACAGTCAGCTTGTCGCAGTTCATCGCGAAGCCTTCCGTCCGCACGCGAACGTCACCGACAAACACGCCGTAGTCCTTGTTCAATCGAAGCTGCAACTGGTCCCGCCATTCGGCGCGGACTGGCTGCGGCGTCGGCAGTGTTCTGCCGCCGAAATCCTGTCGAGACATCATCCAGGCTTTTCCGGGACCCGGAACGTCCATGGATTGTTCGGCCATGTTCAGAACAATTCTGTGACCGTGCACGGCCATGTCTTCAACGCGTGCCTGCGCCAACACATCGGGGGAAGGGCTTTCGATCGTCAACGTGTCGAGCTGATCCTCCTTGTCAAACGTCGCCAGCATCGCCTGCGTCCGGCTGATCTTGAGGTTGTGATCGGGATCTCGCACTTCGACATTGCCCACGGCGTTCAGCCGTTCAATACCCACGGATGCGCCGAGGCTGCCCGCTCCGCCCTGATCGGCAGTCGCCGCCGTTGCGAGGCGTCCATCCACTTCTCGCACGAGCACATCCATCGTGTCCGCCTTGATCTCGCGACGAAGCCGTGTGTCGATGAAGCGACCCTCGCCACGAACCTGCCGTGCAATGACGCCGCCATTGCCGAGGACGCGCCGCGGCAGATTCTTGCCATCCGCCGTACGAATCAACTCCACGTCCAGGTCCTCGGCGAGAATCTGATGCTGGCGATTCGCAACGATGACGGCGCCGGCAAGATCCAGATGCTCGAGAAAGTCGGCCGTGGCCCCTTGCGTCATCGGCGGACCGAATGTCGCGGCGACATCATTGGCCCGCGCCATTTCTTCGCCACGGCGGAATCGGACGTCGCCGTGGAACCAGGCGCGACGCAGATAGGGCTCCTGCTTCTGCTCCATCGCCCCGGTCTGTTCGTTGCGTTTCGCGACAGCGCGCGCTCCGAGTTCGATATCCACGGAATCCTGCCAGTAGATCTCAACAGTACTCGCCTCCTGGGAGAAGGCGGCGGCAAGCGCTTCGCGCCCTTCGAGCTGTTTCTTGTCCTGCATGAAGCCGGCGCCCTCGACGTGCGCCAAGCCTCGTCGCTTGTCGAAGTAGATCTCACGCCCGACGAGTTTGCGGCCTTCGTCGACGTTCAGCACGACGTCGCTTTCCTCTTCGCCGGAAAGCCAAACCTGCTCAGTCTCATTCCGGAAAACCAGTTGTCGGCACTCCGCCCCGCCCTGTGCGGACGTGACAACGACGGGATCACCGATCGCCAGAACATCAAAGCGCTTGCCCGTCTGCATTTTCTCATCGATCTGGAGCGGGTGGATGTCGAACGGACCGTTCCAGATGAGAACGATCTGGCCGTCATCTTCGTTGT
>JAJDEC010000258.1 GCA_029259995.1 Phycisphaerae bacterium | reverse complement strand
CGGGCACGCCGTCGGCATCGGCATCCAGATTGTCATTGAAGCCGAAACAGATGTCGCAACCATCGGGCACGCCGTCGGCGTCGGCATCGAGCGTGTCGTCAAATCCGGGGCAGATGTCGCATACGTCGCCTGCGCCGTCGTTGTCCGAATCCATCTGATCCATGTTTGCGTCGCCCGGGCAGTTGTCGCAGGCGTCCGGAACAGTGTCGGCATCGGCGTCGAGGTTGTCATCGAAGGCCAGGCAGGCGTCGAGCACGTAGGGCACGCCGTCGCGGTCGAGGTCGGCCAGGTCAAAAGCGTCGTTGGCCGACAGGGCGGCATCGTAGAACGTGAGTTGCGCCAACTGGCCGCGCAGGCCGAAGTTGTTGATCGTGCCGATGCGCAGATCCTGATTCGCCAGGATCGAGCCGGTCAGTACGGTCGGATCGTCGCTGTTGTCGAGCTGTCCGTCGATGTACCACTTGGCGCCGTCGACGGCGTCGCGATCGATCGTCATCAGCAGGTGATGCCAGCCGAGGTCGGTGATGGCAGTGAGCGACTCGGGTCGGGATTCGTTGCCGAGATCGTCGTCGATGCGGGCGCGAAGGATGTCGTTGCTGAGAAACTGGATCTGCGTGCCGTCGCTCCCCAGGTTGTCGAGAATGCCCTGCGTGGTTCCTGAATTCTGATCGCGCTTGATCCAGATCGATATCGAGAAGTCGCCGAGACCGAAGTCGGTGAAGCTCGCCAGGGGCACGTCGATGCGATTGTCGGCGATGCTGCCGTCGTTGCCGAAGACCGCCGCCTGGCCGAGTTCGACGGGCACATCGACGCTGTTGAAGCTGACGTTGACGCCGACCGCGCCGTCGGCCGTACCGGCGCTGTCGAGCGCGTCGGCCTCGAAGTCGTATTGGTGGATCGGGAATCCGATGGCGGACAGATGGACCGCATCGATCGCCGTCAGCGCGCTGTCGAAGATCTGGAGGATCGCCAGTTCGCCTTCGAGCCCCTGGCTGTTGGAGTCATTGTGGCCGCCGATCCACAGATTCTGATTGGGATCGATGTTGCCGGCGATGGGCGTCGGATCGTGGGCGGAGTCGAATGCGCCGTCGATATAGATCACGAGCCCGGTGGCGTCGTCGCGATCGACGCTGATGAGGACATGGTGCCATAGTGTGTCGGCAAAGATCGTTGTCGAGTCGTACTGGGTCGAATTTCCGTTGTCATCGTCGAGCTGGACCTTGATGGTGTCCGTGGAGGTGAAGAAAACCTCCCAGCCTCGGCCGGTGCCCGACAGCGCATCGCAGATGCCATCGACGTTGCCGCTGTCGGCGTTGTCGCGACGCACCCAGAAGGCGATCGAGAAGTCGCCGATGCCGAAGTCGATGAAGTCGGCTTTCGGCACATTGATGACATTGTTGGGATGCGTGCCGTTTGTTCCGACGACCATCGCTTGGCCGAGGCCCGCAGGCACGCCGGCGGATGTGAAGGCAATATTCGATCCGGGCGTCCCGTCGGCGATGCCGGCGCTGTCCGCACCGTCGCCGGCGAAGCGGTACTCGTGGACGGGCGAGGGCACGGCAAAGGCGAACGATCCCGATAGCGCAATGATTGCGGCCGTCAT
The DNA here is from genome assembly GCA_029259995.1 of Phycisphaerae bacterium. Taxonomy (GTDB): domain Bacteria; phylum Planctomycetota; class Phycisphaerae; order UBA1845; family UTPLA1; genus ECT2AJA-110-A. Next base: position 1,953 of record JAJDEC010000258.1, on the reverse strand, counting down.
CGCCATGGACGTCCGAATTGAGTTGGGCAATTTCATCATACTGTCTCCCTGTCGCGACTTTGCCGATGAGGACTTGAGACCGATAGGCCGCCTGCGGGTCATAAAAGACGGCATCAGGCGAGTATTGGCGGCGGTCCCACACGGATCCCCATGAGCCACGCGCAGGCTCGCGTTACAATGGTCCCGGCGAGTCCCGTGAGACAAGCCGAAATCGGCGCGTCGAACCCGACATGAAAAGCGGACAATTTTCAATCGGGCCATTCGAGTGGCAAATTGGGCCCAAATGAGGATTTTGATGCCCGACGGGGACATCACACGCATGCTCCACGCCGCGGCGACGGGCGATCACCAGGCTGCGACCGACCTGTTGCCGGTTGTTTACGGCGAGCTCCGCGCGCTGGCGGCGGCGTACATGGACAAGACGCCGGTCGGCCAGACTCTGCAGCCGACGGCGCTGGTGCACGAGGCCTATCTGCGGCTGATCGGCAAGGGGCAGCACGACTGGCAGGATCGGGGGCACTTCTTCTTCGCCGCGGCCCGGGCGATGCGGGACATTCTCGTCGAGCAGGCGCGGCAGAAGGCGTCGCTGAAGCGCGGCGGCGATCGGCGTCGCATCGACGCGGACAAGCTCGTGATTGCGTTCGATTCGCCGCCGGACGAACTGCTGGCGCTCAACGGGGCCCTCGAAGTGCTGGAACGGGACGATTCGCGCAAACATCGCCTCGTCATGCTGCGATTCTTCGCGGGCCTGACGACGGAGGAGGCGGCGGAAGTCATCGGCATATCGGTACGCACGGCGGAGCGCGACTGGCGTTTCGTGAAGGCGTGGCTGCACAAGCAACTTGCCGGTGATGGTTCGGGCGGTGGGACGGCCTCGGCATGAGCGGCGACCGGTCGCAACGCGTGGAGTCGCTGTTCCAGGACGCATGCGATCTGGCGGCCGCCGATCGCGATGCGTTTCTCTGTCGCGAATGTGGTGCGGACGCCGAGCTGCTTTCCGAAATTCAATCACTGCTTGGACACATCGACGAGGCCGCTCCCGAATTTCTGGAGGGCCGTTCTGCCGATCATACTGCGTCGTCGGCGTTCCGTTCAATGAACATTCGGGCGACGGCTGACCATCCGGAAGTGCCCACAGAATTCGGCCGCTATCAGATTATCCGCCGCATCGGGCAGGGGGGAATGGGCACGGTCTATGAGGCCGAGCAGGACAATCCGCGCCGGCGCGTCGCGCTCAAGGTGCTGCGAGCGACGTTCGATCGTTCGAATGTCCTGCGCCGATTCGAACGAGAAGCGCATCTTCTTGGCACACTTCAGCATCCGGCGATTACGCACATCTACGAGGCGGGCGTCGCTGATACGCCAACAGGCGGACAGCCTTTCATTGCGATGGAATTCATCGACGGCGTCGCGATCAATGCCTGGGCGCGCGACGCCGGACGGTCGGTCAGCGAGCGACTGGCAATGGTGGCCGATATCGCGGACGCCGTGCATCACGCACATGAGCGCGGCATCGTGCATCGCGATCTCAAGCCCGGCAATATCCTGGTCAACTCGGCGGGAAAACCGAAGATTCTCGATTTCGGCATTGCACGCGTGACGGACAACGACATCCAGACAGTCACGCTTCAGACGGAAGTCGGACAACTCATGGGGACAGTGCCGTACATGAGTCCTGAGCAGGTGCTTGGCGATTCGTCGCAGATCGAGGCGACGAGCGATGTGTATGCACTCGGCGTGTTGCTGTTCGAGTTGCTGGCGGATCGGCTTCCGCTCGATGTTCGCGGTCGCTCGATTCCTGAAGCTGTTCGGCTCATCCAGGAGCAGGAGCCGTCGCGGCTTGCGACGATCGACTCGCGCTATCGCGGGGACATCGACACGATTGTTCTCAAGGCGCTGGAAAAGGAAAAGGAGCGTCGATACCAGACGGCGGCGGAACTGGCGGAGGACATT
>JAJDEC010000257.1 GCA_029259995.1 Phycisphaerae bacterium | reverse complement strand
CGGTCACGTTCACTGCCAAAACGACGGCACCCCGGAAGATCGCATCCGCGAATTCGTCGACGTCCTGTGGAATATCCACCTCGAAGACATGCGCCGCGACGTCCACGACCATCTTCCCATCGGCGAAGGCGACATGAACTTCCTCCCCATTTTCAATGCCCTGAATGACATCAACTACACCGGCACTGTCAACATCGAACTCAGCCGTCACAGCCATGACGCCGTCGAAACGGCCCGCCGAACCATCAGCGCGTTGAAGCCGGATCTCTCGTAGGCGCCCGCAAGGCAGATCGAATACCTGCACTCGTTGCGTTTACATCGAAAATCGAGAATTTGCCGGCACGCTGAAAGCCGAGAAACACCGTCGCCCAGCCCTGTTGGGGGCCCCGATAACAGAGCCTTCGTCGTTTCATTGCGTTCGTATTCGAGACGGCACCATGCCTTGTCGAAAGACACGAATAGAGGACGGAATTGAAGCGGAAACCAGCATTTACTTTGATCGAACTGCTGATCGTCGTCGTGATACTCGGTATCATCGCGGCTGTCGTGCTGCCCATGTTCACGGGGCAGCAGATGGACGATGCGAAACAGTCTACGACCGAAGCCAATCTTCGAATCCTCAGAAACGCCGTATTTCGATACACTTCGGAACATGCAGGCCGAAGCCCGGAGATCACGGAATTGGGAATCCCGTCAGTTGTTGGAAATGATCTGGTTCGGCGATTAACGGAGCGCACGGATTCCGACGGAAAGCTGAATTCCAGTGGCTCCAAGGGTCCTTACATCCGCCCGTTTCCGCGGAATGTGTACAACGAAATGGACACGATTCGCATCGGCGGACTTCCAGCGGGAACGGGAACACACGGCTGGCATTACGACCTGGTGTCCAAGCGAGTGTCGGCGGACGACGACCTGACGCACGCCGCCTGGTGATGAAAATCAGTCCCACGTGCTCGCAGCTCTGAAGAAGCTGATTGCACGAGGACTTGAAGTCGCGTGTCGATCGAGTCTTGCAAGCCAAACTCGACCCCATCGACAGCCAGATTTTCTAAAGCGATGCCACCCTGGCGTCACATTCCGGACACTGTCCGCTGACGTTGCCGGTCAGGTCATACCCGCACTTCCGGCAATGCCCGTTTGGCTGCCGTCGCGCCTTCCGCCATAGCACGATGAACGCCGACCATGCGACAAGGTTGGTGAGCCAATGGGGCAGGTAAATCGAATAGAATGCCCCCCTCGGTCCATTGGGGTTCGGCAAGAAAGGGATGGGCATGGTGCCATCATCGTAGGAGACGTTCGGAAGAGTCCACCAGCGCTGATGATTGTTCGGCGGGGCCACGTAACAGAAATCACCTGCATTCCGCTTCAATCCAGAATTCCAGCAGATGCAAAGTCCGGGGCGAATCGTGTTCGCACTGATGTGACCGTAGCGAAAATGGAAGTAGAAAAACGTGTACGAAACGAACCACAGGCATGACGCGGCGATTGCAAGAGTACACGTGATACGCCGGACCCACTTCACGCAATCGCCTCCACGGCCTCGCCGCATTCGGGGCATTTGCCGGATGTGTTGCCAGTGAGATTGTATTCACAGTGATCGCAGAATCCCGCCATCCGTTCACTTGTCCTCATTCGAAGATCGCGATCGATTGCAAGCCCAATCAACCAATATTGAAGGATGCCGAGAACAGGCAGGTAGATGATCTCCAGGCCGACGATATTGCAGAGTCTTGCGAGGCCCAAGCCAAGGAAACCTGCCGGAAATGACAAGCCGATTGGTCCCATGATCATCCAGAGGTTTTCGTCGCGGGAATCTCGGCTGAATGCGAATGCGCCGAGTGCCAGGACGGCGACGTAGAGCGCTGGCGCAACGAACGTCCAGCGCCTGAGTCTTGGCGGCCTGTCAGCTCGCTTGGCCATTTTCCCATCGGCTCCAATACTTGTTCCCAACATTCCGAGCATGTTCCCGACTCATTGCCCGTCAGATCGTAGCTACCGAGTGTCATTCCGATGATCGCCAGCAGGGTGTATCGCAAGGCCCTCATACGCTGCATTCTAGCAGATTCGCGTTACCGACTCTTCGGGGGCGAAAGCGAGCCGTCGGAATCCGGCCGTCGCCGACACGATCAGTCGCCGACATGCCGAAGTCATCGAGCAGCGGGATTCGTTCGGCCAAGGCCCAGGTTGAGAAAATCGGCACCAAAGGCGACGCTCCCTGTGAACCCGTGGGGAATTCAAGCAAGGAGCGTCCATCGATGGGAGCCCGGGCGTCGTATTCGGAAACCCGGGCTCCTGTAGCGTTGTCATGTTGTGATCGTCAAAAGCGTTCTTGGCCCAGTCACGCCTCTGACGTTATCCGCCCAGAAACTCATACGCGCCGATGTCGACGGTGGCATCGCCGTCGAAGTTGCCGTCGACGAATCGTGGTGCGCCCTGATAGTCCGCCAGCGGCAGGAGCTGCACGCCGGGCGTGAGTGGATCGACGTCGGCAAGCGAGTTACCGCGATCGATGCAGGGCGATCCGTCCCGCAATCGCCAGTCGTTGTCGGAAACGAAATCCGGATCCTGGTTCGTCACGCTGGCGAGCCCCTGGGTGAACTGCGCCGCACCCGAATCGCTCAGGCAGTAACGGACGATCGGCAGGGCGTAGCCGTCAAACGGATCGCCGCGCAGGCCGATTTCTTTGTTGCTGTCCTGATAGAAGAGACAGTTCTGGACGATGAGTCTGAGTTGATCATCCCTGGAAAGTGAAATCGTGCCTTCGTTGTC
>JAJDEC010000256.1 GCA_029259995.1 Phycisphaerae bacterium | reverse complement strand
CCGGATCGCATCATTACCAACGCCGGCGCCCGCGCCGGCGACAAGCTCGTCCTCACTAAACCCATCGGCAGCGGTACCCTCACCAGCGCCGCCAAACAGGACAAGATCACCGAAGCCGATCTCGCCGAGGCCATCGACGTGATGACGACGCTGAACAAGGCCGCCCGCGACGCCATGGTCGCCGCCGGCGCCATCGGCGCAACAGACATCACCGGCTTCGGTCTCGTCGGCCACGCCTTCGAATTCGCCGAAGCCAGCAACGTCGGCCTGCGCATCGATGCGAACGCCGTACCCTTGATGAAGCGCGCCCGCGAATTCGCCGAACAGGGCGTTCTCACGCGCGCCCACAAGGGAACCATCTCCCATCTCGGCGAGCGCCTCAGAGTCGGAAACATCGACGACGCCCTCAAGGGCCTCCTCTGCGACGCCCAGACCTCCGGCGGTCTCCTCATCTGCATCCCCGCCAATCGCGCCGATGAATTGATGAAGCAACTCGCCAATAGCGGCGCACAATGGTCCGTCATCATCGGCGAAGTCGTTCAATCCGATTCACCATTCATCGAGCTGTATTAGGAATACCTGCCGCGACGGCGTTCAGAGCCGCGACCGTCAGGGAGTCGGGCGCGCGTAGCCTGTCAAACGTCGCGTCTCCCGATCAACGAGCGCAGCCGTCGTTTCTCGCCGATGTGGATCGATTGAATATACTGACAGCCGCTCGACCACTTGCTGACGCGCGTGGCTCGGAATGCGGGGCACCCGCTTGAACGAACAAGCCTGCCGCGCGCCAACGCGAATCCAGAAAAGAAAAGGCGCGCCCCGAAACATCGAAGCGCGCCCTTTGCAATGCCACACGTCGCGAAAAGGAGCTTAATTCGCGGCGTGTACATCAATTTCCGTGAAGAACGTCCCGTGCCCCCGGTTCTCGGCGATCCAAAGCAGATGCCGATACGGACCAAGCGCGCCCTTCTCTGCATAGACGCTCGATCCATGCACATCGCCGTTTTCGAGCTTCCGGCTGTCGACGACTGCGAGCAAATCCCATCCCGCCGTTTCGCCATGTTTGATCTCCGGCGATGGCATTTCGCTTCCCGCCGCGCCCCAGAGCGAGAAATACTGCGGCGCCCGATCCGACACGTGCCACGAATAGGTATTCACCCGTTCGATCGCAACAGCCTTGCCGAGATCACACGTGAAACGACCTTCGTTGTCATACCAGACGCATCGCTTCGTGTCATCGTCGTTTTGCGCAACATCGCCGTCGTTCAAGCGCGGAAACGCACCATCGACGATGCCCGAGCTGCCATGCGGATGCCAGTCGCCGCCCTTCGTGTGAAATCGAAACGCGACATCGTTGCCCGAACTCGCATCCGCATAGTCAGTCTTCACGGGCGCGCCCATCTTCAGGCTGCCGAAATTCGTCTTCCGATCGATATCCACCTTACCGACCGCGGTTTCGTCGTCGTACACGACTGGCGCCGGCTTCGGATATTCATGGCGGAATTCGATCGGCGCCCGATCGCTGAAATCGTCGTACAGCGGCGCGGCCGGCGTCACGGCGTCGTTGTCGTTCTGCGCAACACTCACGGCGAAGACGCGAATCTTCGCATTGTCCGGCAGCGTCAGCGCCTGCGCGCCGTCCGGCAGATCGAATCCGTACTTGAACAGGTAGCTGAACTGATATGCCTCGTTGCCGTGCTGCGGATGATGTCGATGCGTCGCGAACCACGCGATCTCGTCACGCTTGATGTAGCCCGTGTTGATCGCCGTCACTTTACCGTCGCAGGTGAAGTCGACTTTCTTGAACTGCTTGTCCCACTCGCGATCGTCCCACTGGCCGACAAAGCCCGTCCAGTTCTGAACGTGCCAGTCATGCTGCGTCTTGCCGATCGTCAGCTTTGCATCCGTATCGCCGTCCGCCGCCGCCAGCAGGTAAACGCGATTGTAAGGTCCGCCCGGCAGCTCGATCGTCTGACCGTTGCAGATCATGGCGTTCTTGTTCTTCTGCCCCGCAGATGCGAACTGGAATCCGACGCCGTCGACCCGCAATCGCGAAGGTAACATCTCCGCCGGAATCGTGCGGCCTTCGGAATCAATCGCCCCGTCGCCGCGATCCGAATCCAGCGACATGCAGTCCGTGTTGCAGTCGAGGCGTACCGTCTTGAATCGCGGCGCTTCGAACTTCTCACTCGCGTCCGCCAGCTTCACGACAAACGTCCGCGGTAGATACGGCGTCAGGCTCGTCGAGATCTTTCCATCCTCGACTTTCGCATCACCGATACGTCGCTCCTGGCCGTCCGCCTCGTAGGCACTCGTGATGCGTGCGCCGAACGAAATCTGCGCCGCGCCCGTCTTCCCCGCGATCTCCTGAACGCGCACGACATAGGCATCCGAATCCTCCGCCTTCTTGATCGCGCGAATCGCCACGTACGGCGAATCCGTACTGGCCAGCGCGAACTGTTTACCCAATGACCCCGACTGCTTCGGCGCGACGAACGCACGCAGCGGCTGATTCAATCGCCGCCCCTGCCACTCGCTCTGCCCCGCAACCCAGTCGCCCGCGTGACCATAGATGGCGTAGAGAATCTCATGCCGGCCCCAGTCCTGGCTGTGCTGATCCATGTAGCCGCTGCGAACGCCCGGGGAGTAAAGCAACGTCAGCCGCAGCTTGTCGTCCGCCGGCTTGTCGGAACCGAACTTTGAATCCTCAAGAATCGAAACGCCGTAGTCGCCGGCCGAGTTCGTCAGATCAAACCACTCGTGCGAAGGCACTTCATACTTGACGGGATTGTTGTTCCCCCGCGCGATCGTCCCCATGCCCCAGTTGTAAGTCGCATTCTCATTCGAAACAGTCAGCGGAAACGCCGCGCGAAGCGCGCACTCGGCCGACTGCCAGTCGATATCGTTCGCGAACTCCACGCGCCGACCGCCATCGCCGCGCGACAATCGAATCCGCTGCACGAACTTCGAATTCCGCGCCTCGCGCTCGACTTCGATCGCAACGCGTACCGGTCCGTCCTCAACAATCCGCACCTTCGCAGGCCCGTCGACTTTCCCTTCCAACGGCTTCTGCCGATCCGCCCAGTCCATGTTCCACGCCGGCCAGTTCGCAGGTCGCTCGTACGTGAATTCCAACGACGCCGGCGCGCTGAGCAACTCGCGATTGCCATTCGACTTGTCCTTGATGCTTGAAACATCGCCCGCGCCGTTCAGTGTGACGACATAGTGCTCGTTCTCGAGCCGATTCTCCGTCACTTTCAATGCACCGTCTTCGGTTGGTTTGGTCTTCGCGGCACTGACGTTGTAGACGCTCCAACTGACGGCCGGAACCCTGGCGAGAAACAGAATCGACGCCTTGTTCGCATCGCGGCCGATGATCTGCGACGGCACTTCATTGCCATCCGGACCGTGAACGCGCAGCGAATATATCGGCCCGTCGAACGCGACCGTCGCCTCGACGACGTCCTCGCGCGCCACACCGATCGGGTTATAAATAACCAACGAAACGCCCTGCCCGTTCGTATCCAATGCCCGCGACACGGCCCCGACGCTGTCTGTCAACACGCCCGCGAACTGATTGCTCGCAATAATCTCGTCGTTCCACGAATACGTGTAAGCCTTCGGCAGGCTCGTACCCGGAAGAATGTCGTGCATTTGATTCGCCAGCAGTCGAACCCAGCCAAGATACATGCGATCGACCGGATAGTCCGCGGCGCCCAGCCAGTCCGCCGCGACGGCCGCGCGCTCGGCGGCATCGGCGAGCAGTTCGTTCTTGCGATTCCATCGCTTCATGTAGGACTGCGACGTCAGCGTGCCCGCCGAATGTTCCGTCAGGAGCAGATCGCCCTTGTATCGCGGCAGGTTCGACTTCTGCTTCTCCGTGATGTCCTTGTACATCTGGTCCGAACTCGTCAGCGCAATCTTGATCGGTGTGTCCTTGGTATTCATGCACTCGACATAGTTCTTGACGTCCTTCTCCTTCGGTGCCCCGCCCTGATCGCCGACGCCGTAGTAATGAAAGTCCGCCCAGACGCCGTACTTTTCGCCGTTCTCGTTGACGCGGCCGATCCATTTCTCATTCGTATGCACGGGGCCTTCGACAGCGCCCACATACGCCCCCGGATCCAGCGCCGCAATGATCGAATTGCCGTCGGGGCCTTCCCATACACCAATCTTGAACGGAATCCCGACGGCCGAACCCCACGTCAGCTTCTGCGTACTGAACCCCTTCAATCCGCAATGCGCCCAGATCGACGGCATCGACGCCGGGAATCCGAAACAATCCGGCAGCATGTAATCGACGCTCTCCTTGTCAAACTCGCGCCGGAAATACTGATTGCCATACAGAACCTGGCGGATCGTCGCTTCGGCGGAAGGTACGTTGACATCCCCTTCGTCAACGCTCGAACCCGACACGAACCAGCGATTGTTCTTGATGTGCTTCCTGAGTTCCTCGTACTTCTCCGGGTAATACTCCTTCATCATCTCGTAACGAACGGAACCCGTGAAGTTGAAGACGTAACCCGGGTACTTCTCGATCCGATCGAAATTGTGATCGAGTGTGTCGCGAACGTACTCATCGATCGTCGTCTGAAAGTCCCAGCGCCACTGCGTATCAAGATGCGCATAGCCGATGCAATAAAGCACCTTCTCCCTGGATAAATCGTATCCGCGCGATTTCTCGTCGGGCTTCGTGTCGGCCGCGTGCGCCAGGCCGGCGGCGATCAACGTAACAATTGCAATGGAATAAATCTGTCGTGGCATCAGTCTCCCTCTCGGAATTGGTGCTCGCCGGAGATGTGTGTTCGTCCGGCGTGACCGCGCCTGCGGCACAACACGAACGTCGCGCCGTCTCTCTAGGGTTTGTTTCGGAAACTCAGCAATGAGTCGCCTGCAATCCGTTGTCGATACTGCATCAGGTTTGCGTGGACATCGCCGGCAATTCGCCCAGCGATGTCGATATCGCGCGATAGAGCGCTTCCGCGTCTTTCGCGCAGGAAACGGCCTCGCGAAACTGATCGTCCATGATCCGAACGGCCAGCGTCTTGAGGACCTCCATGTAATCGGATGCCGCCGCGGATTCCCGCACACCCAGAAGAAACACGAATCGCGTCGGTGCATCCTCGTCACCGTCCCAGCCGATCGGGTTTCGCAATCTCGCCACGGCGATGCTGTTCGCGATCACGTGATCGCTCTTGCAATGGGGGACGGCGAAACCGAATCCAAGTCCCGTCGGCGACGTGCGCTCGCGAATCCACACGGCCTGCTCGAGCGCATGCGGCGATTCGGTTCGGCCCGTCGAATACATCCGATCAACCAGCCGCTTGATGGCCTCGGCCCGCGATCCGCATTCGACATCGCAAATGACGAGATCCGGCTCGAGCAAAGCTCGCACGGCCGCGCTGCCGTCGAATCGCGCCACGTGCGAACGAATTTCTTCGATCGATTCAGTCGCGACAACGGCCTGTAACAGCTCCTCGCATTTCGATTCATCCAGCCCGGTCAGTCGCGATCGCACTTTGCTCAATGACTCGACCGCCATGCTCAATTCTTCAAATCCCATCGCCAACAGCAACGGCGCCGCCCGCGTATTGCCCGCCATCTCGCCGCACATCGCGAAGGGCCGTTCGACGCGCCGCGCCACAACAGCGATCTGCCGAAGCGTCCTCAGAAACGCCGGCGCAAAGACGTCCGCAATCCCGGCCACACGTGGATTCTCTCGATCCGCCGCCGCGAAATACTGCGCCAGATCGTTCGTGCCCACGCTGAAGAAATCGGAATACTCCGCCAGTTGATCGATGATCCAGACTGCTGCAGGCACTTCCAGCATCACGCCGACGGGAATCGCACAATCACAGTCAACGCCTTCCGACGTCAGCGCCCCAGCCAATGCCGCCACGCGTTCGCGAACGTTGGAAATCTCCTCGACGTTGCTGATCATCGGAACCAGGATCCGAACGTCGCCACGAACCCGCGCTCGCAGGATCGCACGAATCTGCGCGTCAATCACATCGGCGAATTCGTCGTACATTCGAACCCCGCGCCAGCCGAGAAAAGGATTCGGCTCGCTCGGTACGGGCATGAACGCGAGCGGTTTGTCCCCGCCGCAGTCAAAAAGCCGGATCGTGACCGGCTTG
>JAJDEC010000255.1 GCA_029259995.1 Phycisphaerae bacterium | reverse complement strand
AGGGAATCGAAATCATGCCCGTATTCAACTATGTCGCCAAGAATGACGCCGGCCAGCTCGTCGAAGGCCAGGTGACCGCAGCCAATCGCGGAGAAGCGGCGCGCACGATCCGTCAGGAAGGCAACTTCGTCGTCAAACTCGACTCCGGAAAAGGGCAATCCGCCAAGAGCGCTACCGGTTTCCAGATGGGCCGAGTCGGTCGAGAGCGCTATCGCCCCGACGACCTGATCTTCTTTACCAACCAGATGGCCGTCATGGTCGAGACGGGCGTGTCGTTGGCGGAAGCGCTGGAGGCTTGCGCCCACGAAGGCAATTCCCCGCGATTCGCGCGGGCGCTGAACGGCGTCATCAACAAGGTTCAGGCGGGCAAGGAACTGTCTGCGGCGATGGCCGATTACCCGACCGTCTTCCCGACGCTCTACACGAGCCTGGTCCGCGCCTCAGAGGCGTCCGGTCAGCTCGGACCGATCATGACGCGACTCGCGGAGCATCTCGATCGGCAGCGCACGTTGGTCAAGAAGATCAAGGGGGCCGTCACGTATCCAATCGTCATGGTGCTGTTCGCGCTCGGCACGACTGTCTTCCTGGTGACATATGTGCTGCCAAAATTCGCGGATATCTATGCGGGCCGCGAAGACGCATTGCCGACACTGACGCGCGTCTTGTTGACCGTCAGCGGCTGGGTCGGGGATTACGGAATATACGGCGGGATTGTCATGCTGGCGGCGGGAATTGGCGCATATTTCTATGTTCGGACGCCGACCGGCGTGGTCGTCTGGGACCGGATCAAGCTGTCATTGCCGATCATCGGACCTTTGTATCACAAGACGTATCTGGCGCGGAGTCTGCGCACGCTGGGCACGATGCTTCAATCCGGCGTGACAATGCTCGAGGGCGTGCGGCTGACGACAAACGTGTGCGAGAGTTATCAATACGTCAAATTGTGGAAGCAGGTGAACGAGCGCGTCGAGGCCGGTCGACAGATTTCAGAGGCCCTTGAGCAGAACAAGCAGATTCCCAAGTCCGTGCTTAAAATGCTTGGCGCCGGGGAACGGAGCGGTCAATTGGGTGCCGTCATGGGCCGCGTCGCGTCCTTTTGCGAAGAAGAACTGAATACGTCGCTGAAGACGATCACGTCGATGATCGAACCGGCCATCGTTGCGTTTTTGGGTGTCGTTGTCGGCGGACTGGTGCTCGCGATGCTCCTTCCGATCTTTACGATTTCGAAGGCCATTCACTGAGTGTGTCGGAAGAATCAATCAATTCGTAGAGCCGGCGACTCGCTGGTTCAGAACAGGCCGGAGGCCCGTGCCGTGTTCAATGATTCATTCTGCAATTCGACTCAGAATAAAAAACAAGGCTCTTCACGGGTTTGCGGGGACCGTTGACGGCTCTTGTTGACGTGGCGGCTGCATTCCACCAAGTCCCGGTAGGGACGACACGAAAATAGCCCAGCCTTTTTCAAGGCTGGGATTGCGACGAGAGTTCTGTTACGCATTGCCGTCCCGGAGGGACGGCGCGAGCCAGGCGCGTGGCACTCATTCCGTCCCTACGGGACGGAAATTGGTCATTGGATCCGCGTGCCCCAGCAATAACTCGCTGGACTATTCTCAATGGATCCCTCCGGGATCCTTCGCCTGGATTGTTCTCAATGGATCGTTTCGGGATCCTTCGCGGCGCACAATCAAACTTCATGAGCGTGATACGCCGTCGTCCCGCAAATCCGTCAAGAACCAAAAAAAAGGCCGGCGAATTTGCCGGCCTTTGTGAGTCTTGTCCAATCGCACAGTCGCGTTAGTCATCATCGATCGGGGTCTTCGGTTGATCCGGTCGTTCACCAAAACGTCCTGGAGCGCCGCGCGAATCAGGATCGCCGCGCTTGCCGCGATCTTTGCCTCGCCCTCGCGTACGCTTCAGCGTGGATTCGACTTCTTTCCGTTGTTCTTCCGTCAGAACGGCCATGACGTCGTCATACAGTTTCTTGGTTTTCGTGTCGTCTTGTGCGCGGCGTCGAGGTCGGCGTCCGTCTTTCCCGGTTTCCTTCTCATCAGAATTGCCGGGCTTCTTGGCGCGGTCCTTGCGGGAAGTTCGTTCGTTCTCCCGGAATTCTGCAAAGAGCGCTTCGATGGCCGTTTCCTGTTCGGTGCTCAAGCCCTTTGCGCGTGATACGGCCCGTTGCAGCAGCCGCGGGTCGTACTTTCCGCCTTTTCGGGCCCCACCGCGCGGCGCCATGACTTCCTGCCAGATTTCCTCGAACGCCTTCGATTGATCCTCATTCAGTTTGGGCAGAATCGCGTCGTGAAGATTCAATTCGGCTGCTTCGATCGCCTCGCGAGCGGGATCCATGCGCGTCGTTCTGGCGTCGCGGGCTGCGCGCATGCGCTCTCGACATTCCGCCATTTTTTCCTTGTCATCCGTCTCACGGGCGGCGCGCATGTCTTCACGAAGCGCATCCATTTCCGCCTTTTCCTCGTCGGTGGGTCTGAAGCTGTCGCGAATCTCGCGCATTTTCGCTTCGTGTGCCTTCAGGAGTGCGCCGATCTCGTTCTTCTGCGTCTCGTCGAGACTGAGTGCCTCGCTCAGTCTTTCAAGCTGCGCGTCCGCGCTGCGGGCTCGTCGGCCGCGATTTCTTCCGGGGCGCCCCTCGCGATCTCGTTCGCCGGGCCGGACAACTTGTCCCTTCTTGCGGCCCTCAGGCTGCGCCATTGCGTCCAACGTACCGAGCCCGGACACGAGCAGGAATCCTGCCAATAGAATCCGATGCGATTTCATGGGTCGTTTCTCCAAAATGAACTGCCTTGGGGCTTATTGCCTTATTCGTCGTGAATGACTGACTTCGGCGCGCCGACAAATATGCGGGCGCACCTCCCTCAGTCAAACGTAAGCGGCTCATGCCTATTGCGGAATGCCCATACAACTTGTGGGACTGAGGTCTGGTCCTAGAATACCGCCGATCACGACGAATCGAAACCTGGGGATTGGCTGGGACTTATGTATTTCATTGTCATTATGGCATTTGCGCTCGTTTTGAGCGACAAGCTGCCCGTCGAGGCGGCCCTGATTCTCAAGCTGGACGACGCCTCGTCGCTCTGGTTGACGATTGGAATTGTCCTTCTGCAGATTCCCGTGATGGGATTGCTTTCCGGAATCGGGGCGGTCCGAACACAGTATCGGCTGGACGGAACGGCCGATGGTCACGACGCGGCAGCGGACGAATTGTCGTGGTTTCAGCAGATCGAGCTGTTTGTCGTTGCGGCGATGCTCGTGTTCGTGATGGTCAGCACGGCGTGGCCGACGATCGTCCGGCTGAAGTGGGGATTGGGCGACTATCCCCTCGCCGCCGAACTCGTCATGCTCGCGCCGACGGGACTGGCGCTATTGACGGGATGGGCGATGCAATATCGCGCGGAGCTGCGGTTGCGCCTCGAAGCGCTGGAGTTGCCCCCGGAGCCGGGATTCGCCGCCGACGTGTCCAATCAACGGACCGATGGCATGGAGGCCATCAGCGCGTCGATGCGGCGACCGGACGAAAAGGGTACGGGCCTCGTTCCCTTTCTTGCCGACAAGATACGACATCACATTCTCTTTCTTGCCGTCCCGATGTGCATCATCGTGTTTGCGAAGCATTTCATCTACGCGTATGGCGACGCCAAGGCGACATGGCTCGTTACATTACCTCCCGAAGGGCCAACAAGGGCCCTGATTCTTCAATCCGCGCTCGGCACAGTGTCGTTCGTCGTGCTGGCAATGGCGCCAGTCATGCTTCGATATATCTGGGCGACGGAACCGTTGCCCGATGGTCCGCTGCGCAAGCGATTTGAGCGGACCTGTGAACGGATCGGACTGCGATATCGCGAAATTCTGCTCTGGCACACGCATGGCATGGCGGTCAACGCGGCCGTCATGGGCTTCGTCGCGCCGCTCCGTTACATCATGGTTTCCGATGCGCTGCTCGAGTCCATGGATGACAAGGAGATCGAGGCCGTCTTCGGACACGAGGCGGGTCACGTTCGGCATTGGCATCTGCCGTTCTTCGGAATCTTTGCTATCGTCTCGATGTACGTCGCGGGCGGGGCGATGCTGCTGCAGAATTTCGTCTGCATGAAGTACGGCTGGATCGTGGACCTGGGCATTCAGCAGCTGATCGGATTGGGATCGCTGCTCGGCATGTGGCTGTTCGGGTTCAGTTGGTTGTCGCGTAAGTTTGAACGGCAGGCGGATCTCTACGGTGTCCGTTGTCTGACGCCGGACATGGAGTCATGCGTAAAGTATTGCCCCGTTCACGGCGAGTCGCGACGCCCGGGGCTGTGCGTGTCGGCCGTACACCTGTTCGGCAAGACGCTGGGCCGCATCGCCGATCTGAACGGCATTCCTCGAGAGGCGCCGAGCTGGCGGCATGGGAGTATTCAATCGAGATGCGAATTGCTGGAGCAATTCGCCAACGATGCCGAGGCCCTCAGTCGATTCGATCGCTACATACTTCGGATCAAATGGGGAATGATTGTCCTGGCGCTCATTGGGACAGTTGTTGCGTCGTGGCTTTATTACGAGCCCGTGATGCGTTCTCTGGGTTGGAAGTAGTCGGGCTCGACGACGTCGCGTTGAGGATGCATTTGGCAAACAGGGCGTGACCGGCGGGATTGAAATGGTGATCGCCGGGATGGTAGAGCGACTCGCCTCGCGCGAAAGCGGCCCTGAACGCATCCGTCGGATTGACGACAGAGATATCCGCCTCTTCACAGTATCGAACAAGCATCTTCATCGGCGCGTCCAGATCGAAATCCGTCGCTTCGTACCTGGTGTATGCGATCGACTTTTCCAGTTCCTTGGCGTCAATCGCCTGAATACATGGAATCAGGCCGACGAGCATGACGGCGCCGTCCGCGCGAATCGCGTCGCGCAATGCGAGCAACTGCGCCCTGACTGCCGTCTGACTCGCAATCACCTGCGGCGGCGCGTCGATTAGCGCGGGACGCAGGTTGTCGTCGAGAAGCTCGAATCCGGCGAGTTCCTCTTTCAGTCCGATCGAAACAGCCATTCGCGCCAGCGATTTGTTGGTATTGGTCGCCTGTTGCAGCAATCGATAGAGATAGGAATGATCCCGCACCCAGTGTTTCAGGCGGCGCGACGCGGGCGCCGAACTCGACGCGGACGCCGTCGTCGGATTGTCGAATCGTGCGGTGCGCTTGTCGCGATGCTGATCGATGGCGACGCAAAAGTCATTCTGGCATAGGGAGGCGATGACGAGATCTGGCTGGAATCGGCGGCCGATCCGCTCGTAATACACGAGGGACTTCGCAAGGTCGTAACCGGGCACGCCGAGATTGACGACGTCCGCTCGCGGCAGCGCCGAGTCGATGACCTCTGCAAAAGCCTCTCCAGTTGACACGCCGTGTCCCCAAGCGAATGAATCTCCGAGGACGATGATTCTTTGTCTGTCGGCGGCTCGTCCCACGCGAACCTCCGGGCCGCGAAGTCCCAACGCGTTCGTCGAGAATGCAGCGTCGTAGGGCGGGTACTCAACAACAATTCCAGGCCTTGGGATGTGACCGAGTTCGGCGTCGTATTGAAGTGTCCTGGCATAGTCGAACGAGTGAATCGCCCGATCGTCCGCCGGCGGCGTCCAGGCGATTCGAAGAATGACTTCGACGAGTCCGAGACCGCCGAGCGTCGCGACGCACATCACGCAGAACGCCATCGCGGCACGGCGATGCCGAGGGCGAACGGGAGGAATGTCTGTCTTGAGCGTTTTCGTCAACGGATCCGTCGCATCATCTGTATGATCTTGTGCGCGCAACGATCGCGCGTCCGTTTCAATATCGGCTTGCGAGATGGTTCAGTTTGATGATGCCGGCGTGCGTTGTCGGAAATGACTCAACCCGAGACGTCAATCTCGCCGCCCAGACCGGCCCCGCCGGCCGCCTCGCCGCCGGACGCGGCGCCCCCGGATGCCTGCTGATACGTCGCGGATTGGCTGGACGTGGATTCCGTCGTGGAAACGGACTGCGAGATTTCGAGGGACTGTGAGTCGAATTGCAGGAATTGCGCCCCTTGATTCCCACTGGATTGGGCCTGTGACTGCTGCTGAAGGGCTGAAAGCAGGGCGAAGCCGACAAGCAGCATGAACGGATTGGACTTGTTTTTTTCTTCGTCGTCGGAAAGCAGCGTGGACAGCAGCAGCAACATGCCGAAATCGACGGGCGATTGTGGTTGCGACTGTTGATTCGCGATCGAAATGGACGACTGCGAACTGCTGATGCGCGCATTCTCCGTGACGCGGCTGCTCGTCGTGCCCGTCGTCGCCGGCTGAATCGAACCGTCGTCGCGCAGGGGCTGTGATGTGGACAGGGATGTGCTCTGCGGTCGCGGAACGCCGGAGCCGCCGATTGGTGAAATACCGGATGATATGTCGCTCATGCTGCGTCCCTCCTGAAGCGCGGTCTGTACGCAGAGGAGGGCAAGACATGGGCCGATTGCGCGATTCTTGCGCGGCGGAACCGAATCCGGGCGATAAAAACGCCCAGTCGGAGTCCATCATGGATTGAGGGGATTATGCGGTGCGATGCCGAACGATTGGGTCGAAACGGCGCGTTGTAGTGGCATGTTGACGATTTGCAACGTCACGATGCGTGGATTCAACACGTGTTGAAAATTATCAACGTCCCGTGTGCATGGATCGCGCAAGCGCTCCGATCGTTATCGGTGTATCGATCAGGATACCAGCGTGCGCAGGCCGTGGCGGGGACGCAATCGGCCGCTTGCGAGGGCAGTCTGATTCCGGCGCCGGTTGTCGATCCGCTTCAATGGATTCGGCTTCCAGAAAGAGCTGGTGCTTTTTGAGTTCGCGTCGCGTGACGGCATGCAACGCGACGGAAAGCCCGAGCACCGTGAACATCAACTCGAGGTACTCCTCGTTGTGAAACGCACCGTGGACGCAGAATGCGACGAGACTCAACATTAACGCGCGCGCGACGTAATACGGCCACGCGAGCTCCCTGGGTAGTCGTCGAGCTTTGCGCGTGAATCGCCACAGGCTGAAAATGGAACCGAAGATGAGGCAAAGCCATATCGGATGGCCCATCAGTCCGAGTTCGCTCATGTTCGAAAGATAGATGCTGTGGGCCGCCTTTCGTCCGCCGAAGACGGCGTCCTTGGCCACTTCGAAGTTACCGAAGCCGACACCGATGATTGGGTTCTGCTCGACCAATGTTTGTGCGATCGTCCACGTGAAGAAACGGGACGACGCGGACTTGTCTTCCCGATAGCCCAAAATGGACTCGAAACGATCGACAATTTCGGGGCCGACCATGATCGACACGGCGGCGATGACGAGGCTTGTCGTCACGAGCGCGCGGAATCGATAGCGACTTCCCCAGGCCATCATCAGGACGACGACGGCGAACGCAGCGAATCCGGCGCGGGATCTCGATCCGATGATGCCGATGCAGATCAAGGCCGTGCAGATGAGAATCACGGGACGCCAACGCGTGTTTCGAACGAGCTGGGCTGCATAGAACACCATGGGCAGCGACATGACGCTGACCAGCGCGAACAGGTTGTTGTCGTACGATTTTCCGTACACTTGGTGCGGTCCGATCAGGAGCACCTTGACGCCGCCCTTGATCGCCCAGAACGCCGCTGAAAAACCGATGACGATGAACAACGTTTTGAGACGTGCATAGTCGGTTACAAGGCCCGTCAACAGCGCCGTAACAAGCAGGATCTTACAGAGGCTCTTGAACTGATAGGACGACGTGATCGTCGGATAATCGACAAATTGCCGGGAAATCGCAATGTAGGCAACGAGTAAGGCGAATAGCACGATGGCCCAATGCGGTGTGAACAGTGGGTTCCGATCGATGCGCGTGATCAGGCGTTTGAGTTTTCCGGTCTGCGGATCGCGCTCCGCGATCAAGTCGCGCTTCTGCGAACCGAACGCGATGGCGCCAACGACCAGCGGAATCCCGACGATCATGGCGTCCTGGAAGTCGCCGCGCCAACACAGAATCTTCGGCTGCAGAATCGAGACGATGTAATAGACGCAGAGACCGAAGAACGGTCGGTACAACACAATGGGAAGTACCATGAAGAGGAGCGACGCATATAAGATGAAACGCATTGACATCCTCGCGGAGTCCTTTTCGTGTCGAAATTCATTGGCAGCGAAACGCCGCGTCATCGCGCAGCCGACGATATCGCGTGCCGGCTTCGAATCACAAGTCATCCACGATCGCCGATTTACGCCGACGTCGATTCTGGTCCTGCGTCGTCGGCGCCAGGCAATCCACATTGCTTCGACGTGCGTTGTTGCACGCTGAGGGCTCGGATGCCTTCTCTATAGATCGGCAAGTCGTTTCTGTTACCAGACTTTCGAAATGATCGATTGACTGTGCCCAGTCGAATGTTGTCATCGCGCGTTGCCGACCGGATTCCGCAAAAACTGCGCGTACGTCGGCATCATTGGCGAGTTGATCGATCGCGCTGGCAAATGCGTCGGCGTCATTCTTCGAAACGAGCTGTCCGCAACGCCCATGGTCCAGGATTTCAGCGCTGGCGTTGCGAATCAGGTCGTTGTCGGCTGCCAACGCGATCGCCGGAATGCCGCAAGCGAGCGCTTCGATCAGGCTGAGTCCCAGGGACTCCGATACAGAAGGAAAAATGAACCCGTCGGATGCGTGCAGCAGCGGTCGGACGTCACGCACGTTGCGCAGAAACTGCACGCGATACGCCATGTGCTTTTTAGTGGAATTCGCCTCTGCATCGGCGTCCAACGACTCGACGATTTTTTCCAGTTTCCGTCGGTCCGGACCATCGCCGGCCAGAATCAATCGGATTCGGCGATTCGCACAACGTGACATCGCATGAACCAACGTGTCGAGATTCTTCTCCGGCGAGAGTCGCCCCGTCCACGCGAGCAGGAATTCGTCGTCTGCGATTCTGAGTTGCGCGCGGGCGTCCTGTCGTTCCGTGTTTGTCGCCGGCCGGAAATGCCCCGTGTCTACGGCGCCCCGCACGGCATGACATTGTTCCCGCCTTGTTCCGTAGGCGGCGATGACTCGCGCTTTCGTTGACTCGCTGTCAAAAATACAGATGTCCGCAGCGTGAAATGCGCGACGCTCGCTTCGTCGCTTCAGGACACTGTCCAGTGAGAAGGCCGGCATCGATGTCCATCGTCGAAACGCCTTTACTTCGGCGTCGAGTCGATTGCGATCGGCGCGCTCGTGGAGCAGCGTCGTTCCGCCACAGACGAAAACAACGGGGATCGATTCAACGGAGTCTGAAGTTCCGAGGACGGATGCGGACGATCTCGAAGATCGTTGTCGTCGAAACGCGACGATCGCTTCCGGCTGGCAGGAGATAAACGCGTCGATTGCGTCGCTCAGTTGCGAAATTGCATCGTCCGCGGTGCGCTGTCGTTCCAGCGCCTGGAGGGACCAATGCATTGGTGACGCCCGCTTGACATCCAGCAGTCGGATCGGGATACCGGAGATCTCATGGTCGAGACAGTCCGTCTTATCCCGCGCGACGGCGAACTGTATTTCGTGCCCGCGCTTCTGCAGACGCGTCGCGAAGTTCAGAGCGCGAATCGACAGCCCGCAGGAAGTTTCGCGCAACGTAGGCATGTGCCAAAGGAGCCTCATTGCGCAACGCCTCCGGCCGCGAGGTTTGCCGCTTTCGCCGTGATCCGGGATGCGATCAATTCCGCGTACCTTGCCGCCAGTCGATCGCGGCGATACATGTCGAATGTGTGCGGGAGTCGATTCACGGCCGTCGCGCCGGATCGCCAATTGTCGTGGGCGCGCTCCAGGCATCGGACGAGCGCGCCGGGATCGTCGTGATAGGCGATGTGGTTGGATCCGGCTTCGCGGAGGATCTGATCGACGCTGGAGTCACGATGCACGAGCGCGACGATCTGCCTGCCGAACGCGAGGTATTCAAACAGTTTGGCGGGAATGCAATGGCGACCATTCGCGTTGGCCGGCGTCATCAGGAACAGGGTGTCCGAACGCGCCATGTCGATCAGTGCGTCGGCATGAGACTTGTATCCGATTCGCCGGACGAATGCATCGTCGGCGTCCCGAAGGAAAGATGCCTGTTGGCGCGACACGCTGCCGACGAGTCGCAATTCCATCTTCGCATCCTGACGCCGTTGTCGAAAGTTGCGACATGCGTCCAGCAGCGGTTCGATCGATTGCGCGCGATAGAACGCGCCGATATGCGACAGTTCAAACATGTCGCGCGACGGCGATCCGGGCGATGCCGGACGATCCGATTCATCGTATCCGTTGGTGATGCAGGCGATTCTCGAATTCTCGATCGCGTATTTCGATGACAGAACGTCACCGTAATCCGGACACGTGACCACGATCAGATCGGCGCATTCAACGATGTCGCGTTCCAGTGACTTCCAATAGGCGTCCGTCGTTTCGTCCTTCGGATCGTAAGCAAAATTGTCGACGATCGGATCGCGCAGATCGGCGATCCACGGAATATCGAGCTCGCGCTGCAGTTCGAGGCCGACGCGCTGGCCGCTGTGTGGCGGCGATGTCGTCACGATGGCATCAAATCCAAACCGCGCATGCAGGCGACGGACGGCCCGGATGGCGCTGCCGATCCACCAGTGTTCGGGTTCGGGCATGGCCCATCGATCGGCCGCCGACTGAAGCCGCCAATAGAGGCGTTTTTCCAAGGCGGACAGGGCGTCATGCAATCGTCCGGATTCGCGGTTCGGCGTGAGTCGGCTCGCCAGACCGCCCGGATCGAAACCACGAATGCGATGCACGCTCACATTCGCTGGAATTTCTTCGACGAGCGATGCGTCGATCAGGGGATAATGCGTGTGTCCCGACGTCAGCACATGAACGTCGATTCCGTGGTCGGGAAGATAGTTCGCCAGCTTCAAGGCACGCTGGACGCCGCTGCCCGCAATCGGCGGAAAGTGGTAAGCAACCAGCAATAGGCGATGGGGGAGCATGATGCGTTTGTCATCGTCAGGCGGCTGTGTTCAGGCCGATCGAGTCACGCCGCCGTTCGACGGCAGGAATCAAATCAGGTGCGATCGGACGAATTCACGGACCCGCCACGGTACCTTCGATCGTTTGGGTGGTCCCATGATCAGCGCCGACAGCTTTCGACGGATCAACCAGCGTGCATTCGCTCGCTTGGGACGCGTCGCCGCAAACGCGGGCATTCCGATCTGACGCAATGCCAGAAGCGTCGAATGCACCACATGTTCTATCGACGGCTGCCATCCGCATTCATCATAGCGGCATTCCGTTCCGAACGGATTCCAGATGGTTTCGTATCGTTGGCGATTCGTGATTCGGATGGGCGTCCACAGTGCCTCGGCCCCCGGGCCCCAGACGTAATGCGGACAATCGCACAGACTCGCGAGATGCAATCCGCCCGTCGATGCACCGATGGCGATTCGCGATCTCGAAAAAACGGAGATCGCCGAATTCAACGGCGGATGGGCGCGAACCACGACCAGACCGCAGGATTGAAGCCGACGCTCCAGTGTCGTCCACCAGGCGGTCGATTGATTGCGCTCCGGACAGACGTCGCGTTCTCGCGTGACGAGGGCCACATCAATGTCGATGGGACCGGCGCGATGGAGCGAAACGAATGTCTGTTTCGGCTGCCCCGTGGGCATCATCGTCGAATTCATCGGCGGCATCAGGATGTCGCCCGTTGATTCGAATCCTGCTTGCCGGCAGGCATTGCGCGTGAACTTCTCCAGCCGAGTGGCCATGAAATCCGGGTCGAATCTGGCATTGCTGTTATCGATACGATGATCGTCACACGCATGGCCCGGCAGGTCGACCGGTCGGCAAGGGCAGAATCGAACGCGATTGGACATTGACCGAAGCAGGTCCGCGTAGAGCGATCGCCGATCGGGTGAGCCCACGATTGTCATCGTGTCACAAGCGCCCGCGCGCGCGAGCTGGCGCACGTGGCCCTGCCAGTTCATCAGCTCCCATCCAAATTCACCTGGATAGGGCGCGACGATCAGATGACGATTCGTTGACGCAGTCATTGATTCAATACGGGCGGAGCGCCGAGTGTGTTCGCCGGCCAATCCTCGACGAGTTTCTCGAAGTCTGTCTGAGAGGGGCACACGGCGGGTTTGCGACTCAGTTCAAATGGATCGACGATTCCGACATTCATGCGACGCCGCATGTCCAGCGTGGCGAGATGGCCCGTCGCTTCGGCGAATTTGCGCGAGCTTTCGTTGTAATGGGGTTTCAGACCAAACGGGTATGCCAGTGAGACGGGCGAGCGTCCCGTCCACTCCGCGAGTTTTCGACTTGCAGCGCCGATCTCGACGAGTTGCTGATGATCGGACAACGCCGAAAGCACGGGATGTGTGTCCGTATGATTACCGAACTCGACGAACTCGGCATCGGCGCCGGCGATGTCGTCGGGATTGATGTAAGGTCGTAAACTGGACGCAAGCGCCTTGGAACTGGTGCCGACGCGCTTCATGACGTCTTCAAGAATCTCGGGAATATCCACGCGGAACTGACGGCGCACGAATCCTTCGATATCGTGTCTCTCTTCGGGGATCTCCCAGCCCTCGGCCGCGAGTGCATCCCAGACGAAGTCCGACTGATTTTCCGACGCAAGCCACGACAACTTGTGCTGCCAGATCAATCCCGTGTTTCCGACGACGCTCGTCGCCGGAAAGATCGTCATCGGAATCCTGCGTCGGAAGCAGATCGGTGCGGCCACGCCCAGTGAATCCGCGTATCCGTCATCCAGCGTGATGACGACTGCTCGGCGGGGTTGTTCGCCGGCGCGCAATTTCACGATCAGCTCGGACAATTTCATGACGTTGAAATTGTCTGCCAGGTAGTCGATTTCGCGTTCGAAAGCAGCGGGGGAGTGACGCAGCCCGAGGCCGTTTGAGAGTACGCTCGGTTCTCGTGCGATGCTGTGGTAGGTCAGTATCGTGAAGCATCGCTCGTTGTGCTTGCGCCGGAGCGTACGAACGAGTCGTCCCGTCCATGCGTCGAACTTTGTGTTTGCGAAAATTGGGCTCATCGAGCGACAGTCTCCCGTGCGGCGATGGGGCAGATCATTTCCAGTCGTGACGCAAGCATCCGAGCCTGCGAGCGACGTGTGTGCGGCTCGAGCAACGCGTCAGGTCGCGATATCCGAGTTTCATTCGATTGCCAGCGTGCGTACCAGTGCGATATGGCCGCCTGGATCGATCCCGTGTCATCCGGATCGCATAAGCTGACGCCGTCGAATCCGCGAAGGACACCGGCGGCGGCGCCGTTCAACGGCACTGCCGCAAGAATCGGACGCTTGCTGCCGAGGCATTCGTAGATCTTGGCCGTTGTGTCATTTTCGCTGCCCGGCAAATTCGGCAGGAGAACGACATTGACCGACGCGTCGGCCATGGCTCGACAGGTCGCCGTGTGCGGCAGCAGACCGCGATATCGAATCGCATCGGGACGCCGCCGGACCAGCGCATCAATGTGCGATCCCGGGCGGCCAAGGAATTCGAGGGCGGCAATTCCTGCCGATGTCGGCGTGGCGTCCAGGAATCGACAGAATGCATTGATGAGCGCTTCGGGGCTTCGCGTCTTGTAAAGGGATCCGGCATATAGAAGTGTGAACCTGCGCGTCGGCGAATCCAACGAGTCGCTGACGCTCGACGGCGAGAAATCGCCCGGGTCAAAGCCGTTGGGAATCGTGACAAACTTGTCCGCGGTCTGCTGCGGATATCGCGTCTGGAAACGCCCCGTCATGTGGTCGTTGACGCTGATGACGCAGGAGGCGTTGCGAACAACGGCGCGCTCGGCGCGACGCGTTGCCCGCTGTCCCCAGCGGCTCGTCCATTGACGCCAGTGGATATACTCGACCCAGGGATCACGAAAGTCGGCCAGCCACGGCACTCCGAGTGTGCGCTTGACGGCGAGACCGATCAGATGATCGCTGAAGGGCATTCCGCTGGAGAATACCGCCTGAAACTTGTGGATGGTGTTCAGTTTCCTGGCAAGGCGGACAATCGACGGCAGGCGCCAGATGCCTCGATCCGGGAACGCGAAGCGATCGTGCAGTCGTTCGAACCGCCATTTCAATCCGGCTCGCCAGCGATCAGCAGAGAGCCCGATGAACCGCGTGCAGCTCCCGATCCGGCTGCCAATTCGTTGGCTCATGTGTGTCGGCCAGTGATCGATTGACTCGCTCAAGCGATGCACGATCATGTCGTTGCCAAGATCGTTCAGACTTTCCATGTCCACAGCGCGGCGGGCGTCGTGGCTTTCGGGCTCGCCGGCCCGCATGGCCCCCGTGATGACGATGGGATTCCAGCCGAAGGCCTTGAGGTACTTTGCAAACTTACGAATTCGAATTGCGCCGACCGACGCGACGGGGGGGAATCGACTGGCGATCACGAGCACAGGGCGAACCATGCCGCTGCCGTGTCGACTCAACGTCGGCATTGCGGCGTCGCCGAACGTCGTATTCGGCGCGGGCCGCACGAGGACTTCGCTGTTCAATCGCTGATTCGCCGTAAATGTCGACAATTCGCCGCCTCCGGACGATCCGTCGGCGCAGGCAGCGCGCGAAGGAACGTCTCATAAACTTATCGATCCAGCGTAGATTCGACTGAAGCAATCACGGCATGATTCTGCGCATTCACGAGTCACCGACGCGCAGCAATTGCGCGGATGTTCGTTGCGTGCGTCACGTACGGCGTCTCACGTGCAGCGTGCTTCTGCGCGATCGGGTCCAGCCGACGGGCCTTCGTGTCGAATTGACCTCGACGCTGCTGCTGAAACGACTATTCGCGCGAAGTCGTTGCGGTCGTGATGGGTGGTTTCCAGGTGCTTCCGATGACGCCATGTCGCACGTCGACGATGGCTCGTGCCGGGCGGGATTGTCTCGATTCGGATCGAGGGCCGGCGACGATACGCTCAAAGTCGTCCAGGGCGCTGTCCCAACAGTGATGCCGGGCGACCCAGGCTCGTGATGCGTCTGCAAGGGAACGACAGCGTGCGTCGTTCGTCAGCAGCGTCGATACGCCGTCGGCGAATGTCGCCGCCGTGTCTCCGACGAGCAAATGTGTTTCCGGTTCGGCGGCAAGGCAGTCGGCCGCAGCTGACGTGCTGACGACAGGACGTCCCGCCGCCATGGCTTCGATGATCTTGTTTGGGAGACCGCGCGCTACACGGAGCGGCGCGACGACGATTCGACAGCGATCGAGATGCGTGCGCGTGTCGCGCACGGCGCCAGTCACTGTAATACCCTGCCTGCGGCCGAGTCGACGAATCGCCCGAGTCGGGGATCGCCCAATGATGTTGAACTGCGCCTCGGGATGACGCTCTCGAACAAGCGGCCAGACGCTGTTCGAGAACCACTGAACGGCGTCAACATTGGGACGATAGTTCATGGTACCGATGAATCCGATGACAGGACCGCAGTCCGCCGCCGGCGACGGTGATTCGACGCGCTGAACGCCGTTTGGAACGACATGAATTCGAGGATTCTGCTCGAATGCATCGAGCAGGAGGCGTTCCCGCCGAGTGATGACGATCGTTTCGTCGAATTCATTCAGTGCGCTGTGTTCATAGCCGGCGAGGCGGCGCGCTTCGGAGGCATAGAGGCGCGACATGGGGAATCGGGCCGTTCGCGCGTAGTCGCTCCATTTCTCGCTGTCGACGTCGCACAAGTCGAGTACCTTTCGTCGAGCGGAAACGAATTCGACATAGGGCGCCATGATCGATGAGAAGCACACGACGACATCGAATCGCTGTCGTTCTGACCATCGCGCGAGCTGGCGGGCCATGACAGGATGATGATAGGCCCCGTGTGTGAGCGTACCCCCGCTTGACCAGGACCTGGCGGCTCGCAGGATGGCAGCCGATTTCTGCCAGGGAATGGCCAGTACATCGCGGCACCAGCGGCGCAGCCGGGCCACGCGATGCGCGTCGGCGGGTGTTTCCGTGAAAGTCGCACAGTAGACGTCGTGCCGAAGCGCGAGTCGATCGATTTGATGAAACGTTCGGATTCGATCGCCCTTGTCGGGGGGATAGGGGACCCGATTCGTCAGGTACAGGATCTTTTTCCGCTTCTGCTCCGCCACAGCCTTCCCCTTTCGTCAGCCGGGAATGGATTTCGCCAGCCAGCCGCCCAGGGGACGTGTAATAGCCAACGGTAATCCCCGCCACACGCGCCTTGCCACGGCCCACTTGGCGGAGCCGGGAGACAGATCGGGCGGTATTTTGCCCGGGGCCGTGTAGCGCTGATACTGAAGAATTGTCGGCTCGAATCCACAGTGCCTTTTGAAGTCGAAGGCACCTTTATTGTCGCGACGGGATCGGCCGAAATCGAATCTTCGAAAGTTGTTTTCGACGCCCCATTCCATGCATTTGAGATAGATGAAGTGGCTGAGCCCGTAGATTTCTGCGCGTTCGTCGAGTCCGAGGAAGTAGGGCATCAGCGTGTCACGATGGAGAAACGTTGCAAGGCCAGCGACCGGCTTCCCGTCGCAATGCACCATCTGGACCAGCAATCGATCGCCCAAAGCGTCTCGGAGTTCTTCAAAAAAACGAAACGGGTAATTGGGCGACGCAAGCCGGCGCATGGATCTCGAATAAAGCTGCCAGAAAACGTCCAACGCGCCGGAATCGAATCTGGTCGTCAAAACATGTTTCTTCTCGGCCTGTCGGGCTGCGGCACGGGCCTTTCGGCGCAGGACCTGCGGAACATCCTCTATTGAAGCCGGTAATTCGCGGCGAAATGTCGCGTGCGACTCGATCGTCGGTTCGTCGGGCAGGGCGGCGATGGGAGAACGCAGATCAATCATTCGCGCATCAATTTCGGACGCGATACTGATGGCGGCGTTGTAGAGTGTTTCGGCCGATTCGGCGTCGTCGGCGAGAATGCCGCCGTAGATGGCGTAGGGCATGCTGACGAGCAATCTGGATGCGACGACACTTCGAATGTCGAACATGGGAAGCACACCCACGATTCGATCGACTCGTCGTGCGATCAGATACCTTGGGCGATGACCGAAGGTTCTCGCGACGGCCCGCTTCCAGGGTAGTTCGTGAAAGAGCGTACCGTCGGGATGTGCCGCAACGTAGTCGGACCAGGAAGGGGCGTCCGCCTCGGGATCGAATTCGGACACGACGATGGGCAACGTCGAGCGCAGCGATTCGCGCGGAATCATCCGATCGCGAATCATTGACCCGCGAGTCAGCCTATTCGTCGTCGTCTCCGAGATTTTCGTATTCGTAGCGCGCTCCCTTGGTGCGGCAATCGGATGCGATGCAGCCGAGCACGTTCAAGTGATTCGACTGAAGCCAATGCAGCGACTGTCGGACCAGGTGCGAGGCGGTCTTGTTCATCCGAACGACCATGATGACGCCCGTACAGAGCGCACCGATCGCGCCCACATCCGACAGGGACTGCACGGGAGGTGTATCGACCAAAACATAGTGGAATCTCTCGCGCAGCTCGTCGAACACGCGTGTCGCAGCCCGTGAATTGAGCAGTTCGCCGGAATTCAAGTCGTGTCGTGCACCCGCCGGGAGCGTCCAGAGGTTTGGAATCGGCGTTGAGGCAATCGCCTCGTCCAGCGTAACGCGGCCCGTCAGCACGTCGGCCAGGCCGGGCGTATTCGACATCTTATATAGCCGGGCCATCGAACCCTGGCGCAGGTCGCAATCGACTGCGAGAACGTTCAAGTGTCGAACTTCCGCCATTGCGACGGCCAGATTCGCCGTCGTGACGCTCTTGCCTTCTTTCGGAATGCTGCTCGTGATCGCGACACATGCATGTTTGCCGGCCGTATTGCGGCGAAGCAACCAGGTGCGGGCGGCGCGATATTGTTCCGTCACGGGGCTCGATCGTTCCCGGGCGGCGACGACCGTGCTGTGTACGTCCCAGTGGGGCGTCGGGGCGACGACTTCGCCGTCTTTCCGCAGGCCGGCGGGGGAGAATCGATGTCGATCCCTTTGCATTCCGGGCCTGTTGGCCCGCTCAGTGACGACCGGCGGCTCGGCGATGTCGGTTTCGGCTTGCGGGATGAGTGTTGCGACATCGGCGCTCGACGCATCCGTGATTCTCGGATTCTCGTCCGTATCAATCCGGGCGGCCTTTACGCTCGCCCGTTCTCGTTCCGCTCTTTTGATTGCGTCTGCGATTCGACCCATGATTCTCGTTCCATTGATCTGCGATCGGCTGCGGTGCCGACGGCTCACTGATTTCCCAAAAGTCTTTCAATCGTATGACGCGTGGAATCTGCCACGCTCCCGTACTTGGCCGGATTCTCGAGGCTCATGTACGCCAGCAGGCCCGATGACGTTGCGGCCGTGATGGCGATTGTCGCCGCGACGGGCATGATCAGGACCTTGCGAATCATGCGTCGGCGCGTCGTCGTCATCGTCATGATTTCGTCGATGCTCTCGATGACGGGGACGCCCAGTGAAGTCGTCAGCTGCTTCGCCGTTCGATAAGAGTGATCAACGAGTTCCGCGATCAGGACCACGAGCACGCCGACGATGCCGCCGATGCCGAGGCATACAAGCATGACGAGTGACGTCTTGGGCGTCACGGGTGTCGGCGAAACCCATGAATCCTGAATGGCGCTGAATCGCACCGATCGATCCTTGTTATCGAGATAGAGCACCTGGCTGACCGGGGCGATCTGCTCCTGCCACTGCCGAAGGTCCTCCGTGATGCGAAGCAGTTCGGCTTTTGTCTTATGAAACGCCTGCCGATGTTCCATCGCTCGCGCCCGGGATTGATCGATCTCGCCGAGTCGTGCAACGATGGAGGCGAGTCGAAGTTCCTTGCTGCGGAGTCGTGATTCGAGCTTGTCGTATTGATCTTGCGTTTCATCCAGAACGGCAAGTCGGGACGCCTCGCTTTCGGGGCTGAATGCATCCGGAATTGTCGGCGGCGTTGCGTCGTATTCCGCCTGAAACGCTGCGAGCTGTTCCCGGGCGCGAACGATCGACGGATGCGAACCCGTCATTTCCTTCTGCGTCTGGTCCAATCGAATCTCGTCGCGAATCCGCTGAATCTCGCCCAGAAGCTCGGCGCGCCGCGGATTGGGTACTTCGTGAACCGTCGCTGTCATCGGATCCGAGCTCGAAGCCAGCATTGCCAGGTTCTTGCGGAGATCGGCTTCATAGAGCTGCAGTTCCTGCAATTCCCGCTCCATATCGACTTTCTCGATGACGAGTTTCGTCTGCTCTGCTTCCATGCGATCCGGCCGATCCGGATCGATCCCCGGGTACTTCAGCTCGTATTCCATGATCTGTTGATTGAGCTGCGTAATGCGATCCCGCGACTTGTCGGCCTCGGTTCGAAGGAACGCCTGAACGTCTTCGAGGACTTGAACGGCCATTTCCGTCGCCTTGGGGAGGTATCGACTGCGAATTCCCCGAACCACGTCCGGGATCATCTCTCGATCTGGATGACGCAACGTGATCTGCACGATTCGCTCGTTGTCGGATTCGCTGATCGTCTTTGTAGAGAGGCCGGCCGCGATGCCTGCGATCAACCGATCCCGCTCATTCTTGCCGTTTGGCGTCAGAGTGCCGTCCGGGAATCGTTCCAGATCGTCGAGCTGGCCCGCTTCGGCAAGTGCGGCTTCGATCAGGGCGGGATCCTTGATCACACTCTGCATTCGGTTGCGGATTTCCGCAAAGGGCTGCGCCCAGGCGCTGGCATTGACAATGGAAAACACGGGATCGTGTTCGCTCTTGACGATGGCGCCGCCGTCATACAGGCGGGGAATCATGATCGAACAGAGAAACGCGACGGTCGCAACGATGCACGCCGGCAGAATGAACAGCCAGCGTCGATCGCGTACGACGCGCCAGATCTCGTGAAGCGTATGACGAATGTCCGAGACGGAAAACTCGTCGATATGGTTGTTGTGACCGTGATGCTGCATCGCAGGGGGTCCGTTCTGTGCGCCGCCCAAACAGGACGGGCGCGGTTTCAGGTTTACTCGTTTCCTCGGTAATAGGTATCCGCGGAGCTAATAGCGTATCCTGGGGCAATCAGCGTTTGGGCTGCAGGCTGCATGGGTTGCAGCAGTTCCTGCAGCTTCTGTCCGACGTACGCCAGCGGCGTCGGCGGCACATAGAGAATATCGCCCTCGAGCAGGTGAAAATTCTTCTCTAGATTTCCGCGTTTGATGATGTCGTTGGCGTTTACGACGATCACGTGCCGCTTGCCGTCCTCATGGCTCGGCCGAATCACATGGACGCGATCCGCCCATGCCGAGAACGTGGGCCTGGCCTTGCCGAGAATCGAAAGGACCGTATCTCTACCCGTGTACGGATGGGGGCCTGTGCCGTCGACTTCGCCAAACACGTAGATTCGCTTGCTTCGTCGATCTATCACACGCACGCTGCAAACAGGTCGCTGATAGAATCTTTGAAGATTGGCTTCGAGCTTGCGGGCAATCTCGATGGGCGTGAGTCCGGCGACTTTGACGTCGCCGACGAGTTTCAATGTGATTTTGCCGTCGGCATTGACGGTCGACGTTTCTCCATCGACCTCGGGACAGTTCGGAGACGTAATCTCCATGGTGTCCGGGGGTTGCAAAATGTATTCGCCGCCCGTGACATCGGCTTCATAGTCGTGGACGAACGCGTTGATTTCCCCGTCGGATGGACCGCAACCCGTTCCGATGATGGCGTAAAGCATCGCGGCGACGAGCAGCGCGAGCCTGCCGATCCGTCGGCTTGAGATCTTCGACGTGCGGTTGGTATTGTGTTGATTCATCATGCTTCGCTTCTCGTGTTCATTCCTTGCGACATTCCGAGGCGCCTCGCGTCCCGAAACCCATTCGCTTATCGGGTCGCGCTTTGACCGACTCAATCACGAGTTATCAGCATTCCGGCGATAACAACGGCGACGACGATGTGCGGCGAATGTTCCTACCAGACGTTGGACATTCTGGGACGATTGCCAAAACAGCGGCAAAAACTGCCGATCGGTCGTGATCAGACGGCATTGCTCGCTTCTTGCAACAACAAACGCCGGTCTCCATCAAGCGGTGCAAGTTTTGATTCCGATAACTCAAGGTACGAACTGAGTGTCGTCGTCGCGGCCAGGCATTGTTTGCCGGTTGAGGCGAGGCTTGAGCGACGTCCGCCGCCTCCGGAGCCGGATCGAATGTACTGCGAACATTTCGGGCTGAAGATTGCGCCGTTCAACAACACGCCCGATCCGCGCTTCTTCTTCAATACGCCGGATCACGAGGAGGCGCTGGCTTCCCTGCTTTACGCAGTTGAGCTGCGCAAGGGCTTTGTTCTTGTGACCGGCGAAGTCGGCGCGGGAAAGACACTTCTGAGCCGCCTGTTGCTCAATCGACTCGGCTCGGACGTTCGGACTGCCGTGATCACGAACACGAGGCTGACAGGTTCAGAGCTTCTTCAGGCCATCTGCCGCGAATTCGAAATCAAGACAGACGACGCGACGACGTCGGCCGAACTGACCCATCGACTCGAAGAGTATCTTCTGGAGCAGTATTCCCGGGACCGTCTTGCGGTCGTCATCATCGACGAAGCGCAGAATCTGCCGGTCGAAGCGCTCGAAGAACTCCGAATGCTCGGGAATCTTGAAGCGGACGACGCCAAACTGCTCCAGGTCCTGATGCTGGGGCAACCAGAGCTTCAGGAGGCGTTTCGGCATCCGTCGCTTCGCCAGACGTATCAACGGATCTTTCGCACGTTTCATCTGCATGCGCTGGATCACGCGCTGACGACGGGCTACGTCGCGCATCGACTGCGGATCGCGGGGCTTGCGTCGGACAAACGCATCTTTGCACGGGACGCGGTCGATGCCGTGTATCGATATGGCGAGGGCATTCCCCGACTCATCAATCAGATCTGCGACAATGCGCTGCTTTCGGCCTACAGCGCCGGCCGTGAGATCGTCACTGCGGCGATGATCGACGAAGTCGTGACCCAGATGCTCTCGCTGAATGTAACGAGCGAGGCAGGAAAGCCGCAAGGTGACTTCGCGCGGCAGATGATCGGTACCCCCGAGCCGACGTCGACACCGCTGCCGACTTCATCGGCTGCGCCGATCGCGCCGCAAGCGCCGATCAAAGTGCCGATCGCCGCGCCCAATGTGGGGATACCGACGGACGAACTCGCGCGGATCGATTCAAAACTGCGATCGTTCGAAATCTCTCTCGCGGATGTTCGAGGTGAATCCGCGCAAGACAAGAATATTTCGCGCGACAACAGCCAAATCGTCCGACATCTCTCCGATCGACTCCAGGCGTTGGAAAAGGGCATCGCACAGGTACGCGAGCAGCAGATCGAAATTCGCGATCAACAGGAGTTGATTGGCGCGACAAAGGAACGATCCGACGCGGAGCTTCGCGACTTGCAGAAGTTTCGTAAGGAAACGCTGACGGCGCTGGACGACGCGACGCAAAGCGCGCGTTCGACGGAATCGCAGATTCGCGAGTTTCTCAAGTCGGCCGAAACCCGGGCCATGGCGCTGGAAGAGCGCGCCGGCTCGGCCGTCAACGCCGCGGACAAGGCGCAATTCGAAGTGGAGCGGCGAACGAAGGAGCTGACTTCGGAATTCGAACAATTGACCAAGACGCAGACGTCGCGCGTCGATGATGCCGTTGGTCAGACGCGGGCCGAGGCGGATTCCGTTCGCGAGCTGCGCCTCGAAGTCGCGGCGCTGCATGAACACGTGATCGAAGCCCAGCGCGCTTCGGAGTCGCGCATCGGCCAGGCGATTGCTGAAGCGTCGGAGGTGTCCAAGTCGTTGGAATTGCGAGCCCGGGAATTCATCACGGCGGCGAAATCGCAGTCGGGCGAGTTGCAGGAACAGCTCAAAACGATGCTTGACGGTCTCAAGGAAAAAGGCGACGCGACGCAGGCGCGGATGATCGAGCTGCTCTCGCAGCAACGAACGGAAATGGAGGCGGCCCAGGTCAGCCTCGATGAATGCGTGCGCAGCGCGTTCGCGCGATCCAACATCATGGATCGCGAAAGCAAGCGACTCGTCGAAGACCTCAAAGAGCAGGCCAAGAGCGTGCTCGACACAGTCCATGGCGTACGCGATCGAACCGTCGCGCGGGCCGAGGAGGTCACGGAAAAGACCGACGCCCTCGTTACGGAGATGTCCGAGCGGCTGGAGCAGGCGAATCATCGCATGCAGGCGCTGGTCGACGAGGCCGAATCGCACGTCGGCAGTGCTTGTGAGGAATTCCAGAACGCCCAGAAACGCATGGTGGAGGACTCGAACGCGACACGCGAACAGGCCGTGAGTGCGAACAAGGAAACGAAGGAACTGTTGACCGAGACGAAGACGTCGTGCGAGAAGCTGCTGACGGAACTGACGGACCATGTGGCCGAACAGACGAAACTCGCCGAGGCGGCATGGCGCGACAACGCGGAGCGCGGCGCCAAGTCCATCGGTGAGATCTCCAAGCGCCTCGACGCCGCGCGCGCCGCCGCGGACCAGTCACATGCGCAGCTGGAAGCCGTCATCGCCCAGACGGAAGATCAGATATCCGCCGCGCGTCGCTCGCTCGACACGAGCATGACATCGCATCGCGAACAGGTCGAAACGATGGCCGAGCAAAGCGCCTCGATGCGCCAGGAATTCGAGGAGCGATTCCAGAACGCCCGGGATGCGCTCGAGTCGTTGCTGAAGAAGCACAAATCGGAAGTCGGCACGCGCGTCAGTACGATGGTTCGGGAAACGGATACGGCCGTGGGCGAAGCCGAGGCGCGTTCCAAGTCGCAGGCGGAAGTAATCGATGCGAAACTGGCGGGACACAAGCAGTCGATCGAACATCAATTCAGTAATGTTGAAGCGCAGTCCAAATCGCAAACCGAGGCGTTGGACGCGACGTTGCTCGAACACAAGCGCTCGATCGAACAGCGCTTCAGCGAAGTCAGGAACCTGACAAACGCCCAGGTCGGCGATGCGGAGCAACAGGCCGAGGAGCGCATTGCGTTGCTTCGGGAACAGCTTGCGGATACGTCGAAAAGCGCCGATCGCATTTATCGCGATCTGCAGGAGGCCGTCGAAAGCGTCGAGCAGCATGCGGCGAAATGCCAGGAGCAGTTCGGTGCGTCGTCGATGACGCTGCGCAAGGAACTGGAAGTCCTGATCGAAAAGCAGGGCAAGATCGTCAACGACAGCAAGACGGAAATCGAGCGTCTGACGAACAGTGTCGATGGGACGACGGGGCGATTCCAGCACGAGATGCGGCAGCTCAACGAGATGGCGCGCTCGCGGATCACGAGTGTCGGCAAGGAGCTGGCCGACGTGCTTGCCAAGGCGATGGCGAAGGCCGACGACGTTCGCAAGGGGGCCGAGGAATCGTCCGCTGAGATCTCGAAACGCGTCGAGAAGACGCGATCGGAGGCGGAGAATTCCGTCAAGACGGCGGAAGAGACGATCCGTCGGGTTCGCATGCAGAGCAAGACGTCGCTGGAAGAGGTTCGGCAGTGCCTCGCGCAGATGACGGAGCGGGCCGACGTGGTTCGTCGCGAGCTCGGCAACGTCGGCGACGAGATTCGGCATGCGTCGAAGGAGACGGTCGAGCACATGGCGAAGACGGGCGATCGCGTGACGACGCAGATCGAATCGTTGCGCGACGCGGCGATGGAAGACGCCGACAAAAACTACAAACGTCTTAATTCGGTGCGGATGCAGGTGGAACAGGGCGCCGAGCAGATGCGACAGAATGCGGCGAAGCTGCTTGACCAGGTGCAGAGCGGTGCGTCGGCCCTGCGGCGGCACGCCGACGAGATGCTGATCCAGGCGCAGAGCGGCGCCGAGAATCTGAACGAATCGGCCGCCAACATGATGCTGCAGGCGCAGACGTCTTCCGAGCGATTTCGCGAACAGGCTGAGACGCTCTTGCACAATGCCGAGAAGATGTCGCAGGGCATTCGCGAGGAAGTGCAGTCGCTTCGATCGCAGCTGGCCGACGAGACGGATCGCATTCGCCGACAGGTCGGCGAGGCGCGCCACGAAATCGTCCAGTCGCGGCAGGAGACGTCAAAAATCGTCAACGACGCCGCCGAGGCGCAGCGTCGCGCCGAGTCGCGGGCGGGGGATCTGATC
Source organism: Phycisphaerae bacterium (assembly GCA_029259995.1). GTDB lineage: Bacteria > Planctomycetota > Phycisphaerae > UBA1845 > UTPLA1 > ECT2AJA-110-A. The sequence continues at coordinate 6,271 of JAJDEC010000255.1, read as the reverse complement.
AAACGTGCCGAAGGCGTCCAGTTGCAGGCGGAATCACTGTTGGCGATGCCGCGTGAACTGATCGATGAGGCGAAGCGGCAGGCGGGCGCATTGTCGGAGATGTCGAAGAAGGTTTCGACAGTCGTTCGACAGCTCAACGACGCGGGTTCCAACGCCGAACGGAATCGAAGCGAATTGGCGCGAGCCGAATCGGACGCCGAGGAGAAAATCCGCCAGCTCAAGACGCATACGGAACGGGTTGGACAGTTGCTTGGCATCATCCGCCAGCTCTACGGTTCAATGGACGCGCGCGTCGAACGGCTTCGCGGCCGGCTGTCACAATTTGACGAACTGTTCCGGACAGTCCCGCGGGAACTGGATGGTTTGCGCGGCGTGCTGGATACAGAGATGGCGCGAGGTGGATACGCCGCGCCATCGCGCGGTATGGACCTTCGGATGACGCCGCCGGATTCCGGGGGTGCTGGCAGCCGAGGCGCCGCATCTGGGGGGCGCATGCACGGGTCGCAGCCGGTTTCGGCGCCCAGCGCCGAAAGGCCTGCGCAACGCGAGCCGGAACCCGCAATTGAAGGGACGGCGGGGCCGGATCGCGCCCATCGCTCGAGCGGCGGCGGGGCGCTGGATCGCAAGGATCTGCCCGATCTGCTGCATGACGGAACCAGTGGTGACGCCGGCGTGGCAGTGGCGAAATCGCAGCCGGCGACAGCGTCACGAGCGAAGACGGCGCCGCGTGCGGCCGTCGCGCCGTCGGCGTCCGATCTGCGGCCGGATGCGAAGTCATCCCAGGCAGGTACACTGCGGACGGACACATCCGCATCGCGGCGCGTGGTTCGCGAACAACTCCAGGCGGGTTCGCTCGGCGAGATCGTGCAGCGCAATGAGAAACTCCAGACGTGGTTGAAGGACATGCTCGGCGAGGACGCGGTTTCCGGGCAGGGCGGCTCGGGGAAGGCGACGTAATCGCCGTTGAATCGGCGGGCAAGTTTTTTTCGTCGCACGTCACTATTTCGCGTTCCGTCGGAACTGATCGCTGTATCCACACGCCGGGTGAAATACGCTTCCGGTGCAAACTCCCGCAAACTCCCGCAAACGCTCGCAAATTCCGCTCGAACCGACACAGTCCGTTTCCGTTACGGCGTGCAATCACCTTTGATGATGGCTTGACCCGCGCTTCGCGTGGCGGGTGATCTTGGGTTTATCTCAGATTTCAGATTTGAGATTTCAGATTGCTCGGTGTGCGACAGTGTGACCGATTGTCGCGGAGTCATGAATTCGGGGCTTTGTGGGAAAGGATTCCCGTGGGGAGGGGGGTATGAGAACGGAAACTCGTACCAGCGACAGCTCGGTCCAGCACGTTGTCACTACGCACTCGCATGCTTGCCATGAAGGGCAAGCATGGCACCCTTCGCGGGTGACGCGTTCGCATGCCGACGTTGGGCGTCGGCATGGCACCCGGCGAGGTCCAGCGCATTGTCTCGACGCGCGCACATGTTTGCCTTTGATGGCAAGCATGGCATCAGGTGGTATCAGTGAGAAGATTGTTTGTCTTCTGAGACGGCGATGACGAGACCGTCGGGGTCGACGTATTGGGCGATGCGGACGCCGAAGGTTTCTTCGGGTTGTCGAATGCACTGCACCTTCTTTTCGATCATGCGCGAGTGGAACGCATCGAGATCTGGAATTGAGAAGCCCGTGCGGCATCGTCCGGCGGGTGAATGTTCTGCGGGGGCGTTGTCTGGGTTGGCTTCGTCGGCAGCGTGAAGCGCGAGCGTGGATCCCTCGGTCGCGAATTCGGTCCAGCCCGGCGTTTCGAATTTGAGCGGCAGGCCGATCACGTCGCGATAGAAGGCGACTGAACGCTTCATGTCGCTGACGAACACAATGGCGTAGTCGATTCGCATATCGGGCTCCTTTCGCGTTGTTTGTTGCCGAACCATTGGAAAGTGTCGTAGATCGCTCGTCAATTGGGCGGGCGTCCATTCGTGCTGATTTGCTGATTCGACTGGCAGATCGCCGCCGAGTTTCGTACATTGGGGGTTTCGCCGCGGGGAATTCCCGCGGCGGGACAAATTGGAAGCGTCAGGGTTCCTGGTGGGCCCCGCGGTCTTCAAAGCCGTTGAGGCGGCGCATTGCGTCGCCTGGTGGGTTCGATTCCCATCCGCTTCCGTATCCCGAACGGGAGCTCCCATGAAAGGAAGGCTGCGAGTCGAGCGCAATTCCGTTGCCGCGGCACTTGCCGTTTCGCTTGTCTTCTTTCTCGTGACTCTGGCCGCGATCGCGTACTTTCTGCCACCGATGATCATCTTTGTGATGGATGTTCTCGGGGGCAAGGGTATTCAGATGGAGGGATTGGGTCAGACTGTCGGCTTCAGTGTCTGGTTGGGGTTGCCGCCCTTCATTGCATATCTGGTGTCGAGAACAGTCTACGATCGTATTCGCTGGCGATGGGTTTTCGATGTATCCAGACCGCACTGCCTGCAGTGTGGCTACGACCTGACTGGGAACACGAGTCGAGTCTGTCCTGAGTGCGGGCGGAAGTTGCAGTTCTTTCGGATCGACGATCACTCTTGAGTCGGCAGGGCCTCGTGCTCTCGACGCGAATGGCCGGGCGTTGACCCGATGTGGGTGGATCAATTCGATCTGGTACCATCGCGTCGGAAGCGTCAGCGCTCCACGGAGTTCCCGCGGTCTTCAAAGCCGTTGAGGCGGCGCATTGCGTTGTCGGGTGGGTTCGATCCCCATCCACTTCCGTTCGGGCAGAAATAGCAGGCATATTGCGATTCTCGGGAGGATTCTCCGGCCGCTGATGCGAGAGCGGGTTTGTTTGCCGGCATGCGATTTTCAGATTCTGGATCGGTTGACCATGGGCTTCCTGTCGTTGTATTGAGCGAGGGCGCAGATGCTCGCGACTGCAGGGAGGGATTCCTGCGGGGAGTGGGGACGGGATAGGATTCTGGTACCAGCAGTTGAGGTGCCGAGATGGATGACAAGGCCGAATTGTACAACGCCTATTACTACAAGCTTCTTGTCTGGGTCGCGATGGGGCTCAATGTCGTTATCGCATTGTATACCGCATATCTTACGTTTCAGCGCGTTCCTGCCATGAAGCCGATTCTGGACGACTTAAACACGACGATGCCGACGTTGACGACAATCGTCATCGAGGCGCGGCTGCTGGTATTTGCGCTGCCGGTTGTGGGCGTGATGCTCGCCGCCGCGGCGCTTGTTGCTGAGCGGAGAGTTGTCCTGAGCGCGAGTTGGGCATTCGTTGTACTCTCGCTCGCGGGAGTGGTCCTGATGTGGTATGCGATTGACTTAACGATGTACTCGCTGATCAAGAGTCTGACAGGTCCGTAATCGGCGGATCGTGTGAGTGCGATTGGAATGAGTTGCTGTGCGAGTGGTCAGTGACGCTTGCTCGGTCGCGTGCGTTTGCAGGAAGGGAATCCTGCGGCGAGAATGGACAAGCGAGGATTTTCGTCCATTCACAGTATTTGCGCTGCTCGTCGAAACGATTGTTCAATTCAAACCTGAGTCGCGGAGGAACAAGAGAATGAACCAGGAAAAAAAGACCTCCGTCCCAGGCTGGTATTGGGTCATCGCAGCCGTGGCGTTGTTGTGGAACTTGATGGGATGTGCCGCCTTTGCAACGGAGATTTTCGCACAGGAGACTGCAATGGAATCCTGGACGGAGGCTCAGAGGGAGTGGGCTCAGTCCATACCAGGTTGGATTTATTTCGTTTATGGCCTGGCCGTGATAACCGGACTGGCGGGCAGCATCGGCCTGCTTATGCGAAGGCCTTGGGCCATCCGGCTGTTTGCAGTCAGCCTCGTGGCTGTGATCGTCCAGATGATCTACAGCATGATCATTGCCGGCGGGTTGAAGGTCATGGGAGCATCGGCCGCCGTTATGCCCGCGTTGGTCATTGTCATCGCCGCGGCATTGCTGTGGTTCTCCGCAAATGCACGCCGCCGTGGCTGGTTTGGACAGGTGAGTCCGACAGTGGATCGCGCGTAACACGACAGTCATTCAGAGAGTCCGGCATCCCGAGGCCGAATGGCTTCGAAACCAGGAGTATTGCATGCACAGCGTCGCTCAGATCATGAAGGAACTGAAAAAATGCGGTAGCGAGCAGACGCGCAAGATCTACGCGCGGCATGGTGCCGGGGACAATGTGTTCGGGGTGAAAGCGGCGGACCTGAAAATCATCGCCAAGAAGATCAAGGGAGATCACAAGCTGGCGTGCGAACTCTACCAAACCGGAAACTACGACGCGATGTATCTGGCCGGATTGGTGGCTGACGGCAGGCAGATGAGCAAGAAACAACTGGACGACTGGGCCAAGTCGGCATCATGGACATGGATCTCGGAGTACGCCGTGCCCTGGGTGGCGTCGGAGAGTCCGCATGGGCGCGACATGGCCATGAAGTGGATCAAATTGAAGAAGAATGAGTCCATCGCGTCCTGTGGATGGTGCACCTATTCCAGCCTGGTAGCGATTGCGCCGGATGAGACGTTGGACCTTGCTGAAATCAAGGCATTGCTGAAGCAGGTGGAGAAGGAGATCGATGCATCGGCCAATCGTGTGCGATACACGATGAATGGCTTCGTGATCGCCGTGGCGGCTTATGTTACGCCGCTAATGAAAAATGCGAAGGCGACAGCGAAGAAGCTCGGCAAAGTCGATGTGGACATGGGGGATACGGCGTGCAAAGTGCCGCTCGCTTTGGAGTACATCGAGAAACTGGAGCAGGCGGGTCGGGTTGGGAAGAAGCGAAAAACGACGCGATGCTAGGGAGACTCTGGTCACGACAGCTTCGCACGACTCGATTGACTGTGACGGGTTGATTCGAATTCCATTCGAATCAGTATCCGTCAGCGTGAGTCCGGTCGTCCGTTGTGCATCGAATCCAGAAAGGCAGGTCGATGACAATGTATTGCGAGAATTGGACCGATGGGCGATTTTGGCCGATTGGCGAGCAATCTGCAATCTCCTGACGTTGCGTGCCGACTGCCTCTTGTGTCGTTGCATTCGATCCATTCCTGTGACCCGCCTTTGCAGGTTCGCGACGTTCCGACTAACCGGTCGTGACAGGTAGATCCCTTGCCTATCCAGGCAACGGCATGAGAAACGGTTGGGAACAAGGATTCAGAAATTCTGCACGTTCTTCAGCATGAAACGCTGGTCCGATTGGGGTTGAATCCATTCCACTTCGGTTCCCGGGTCGGCCGGAGTCGTGGGCAATTTCGGGTGTCGAGCCTGTTCCGCGACTGCGGTGTCGTGTGCCGAGACAATTGGGATGTTGATCTGAGATTCAGGGATTTGAGATTTCAGATGCCTCGCCGATCGGTCGTGTGGTGAGTTTGGGCGTGCCAATGGCACTTGGCTCGTCATCGGCATGCTCAATAGAGGCGTAACTGCCGCCGCCGAATATCGCCCAAAAGTACGTCGGGCCGCATACCGAGAGAAGACAGGAAATGACTTTGAAACGCACCAAGATCATCATTGCGATCGGGCTCTTCGCCGTGGCGGGGCTGATTTTCTGGTATACTGGCGGGGAGGATGTCGGGGCCCCGGATACGGAAGAATCCAAGACAGCGTGGAGATGTGCCGATTGCGAGCAGCGGTTCGAGCTGACGGCCGCGGAATACATGACGGCGTTGAGCAAAGTCGAAAACGCGGTCCCGCTGATCTGCAATTCCTGCGGCAAGCGGGAGGTCTACCAGATTGCCCGATGCCCGCTCTGCTTTACCGAGTATTTCGGGCGGGAAGTGCCGGGGCACAATGGGACATGCCCGATCTGCAATCCGCCCGACGACGAATCGATGCCGGTCGAACCAGTACCGGAGCGGAAGGAACGCGTGATTCAGCAGCTTTGAATGGCGATCAATCCGGCGGGGTTGAGGGCCGGACCTGAGGTTTGAACATCAAGTAGGAGTGCGGCACATGAACATGCAACGACGAATTCGTGCGTTCACACTGATTGAGCTGTTGGTCGTGATCGCGATTATCGCAGTTCTGATTTCGGTCCTGCTCCCTGCGCTGCACATGGCGCGGCAGGAGGGGGCGAAGGCGAAGTGCCTATCCAATCTGCGCACCATCGCCACGGCGAACACCATGTACTTTCAGGAGCAGGGCAACGAGCTGATGCAGTGGTACACGCAGGGCGACATGCTGAATCGCAAGCCCTACTCGGACTTTTCGGGGAGCGTGACGATCACGACGCCCTGGGTTTTCGGCGGGTTCATTGCGCCGAATCCCGATCCGGCTTA
>JAJDEC010000254.1 GCA_029259995.1 Phycisphaerae bacterium | reverse complement strand
TCGCCCGAAGGCAAACGTCATGCAATCTTGCTCGTTCCTGAGCCTGCGACAGTCATGCTTATTGTGGTCTTGTCGTTCTTTCAGTGTCGGCGACGCCGATTGTCATAGAGGATACGAACGATCGCTGCGAGTGCGACTCTGAGTCACTTGAGCCGCTCGTGGATCATCCAATCCTTTCCACGCCACCCATATACCCGCGCAGCGCCTGCGGTATCGTGATCGATCCATCCGCATTCTGATACTGCTCGATCACGGGGATCAGAATCCGCGGGCTCGCGATGACTGTGTTGTTCAGCGTGTGGCAGAAGACGTTCTTCTTCGACTCCGTCTCCTTGTAGCGCAGGTTGAGGCGTCGCGCCTGGAAGTCGCCGAAGCGGCTGGCGCTGTGCGTTTCGCCATAGCTTTTGCGGCTGGGCATCCAGGTTTCGATGTCGTACATCTCGACTTTGCCCTGGCCCATGTCGCCCGTGCACACTTGCATGACGCGATAGGGCAGTTCCAGCGCCTGCAAGACGGCCTCCGCATTGGCGATAATCTCGTGATGGAACTTCTCGCTCTCGCTGTCATCAGCGCGGCAGAGAATGACCTGCTCCACTTTATCAAAGAAATGAATGCGATAGAGACCGTGCGTGTCCTTGCCGGCGGCGCCCGCCTCTCGGCGGAAACAGGTGCTGACGGCGGCGAGTTTGATCGGCAGCTGCGCTTCGCTCAACAGTTCGTCGCCATACATTGCCGTGAGCGAGACTTCGGCCGTGCCGACGAGGCTCTTGTCATCCCGTTCGCAGCGATAGGCCTGCTCCTCGCCGCCGGGATAGTAGCCCGTTCCGTACATCTGCTTGTCGTTGACGAGCACGGGCACTGTGACGGGTTCGAATCCGCGTTGCGCGATCGTGTCCATCGCGAGTCGCAGGATCGCGTGATGCAGCATCGAGCCCGCTCCGCGCAGCAGGTAATTGCGCGTGCCTGCGAGTTTCACGCCGCGCTCGAGATCGATGATGCCGTGCGCCGTCCCCAGTTCGACATGGTCCTTCGGTTCAAAGTCGAACTTCCGCGGCTCGCCGTGGCGACGGACTTCGACGTTCTCCGTATCGCTCGCGCCGACGGGCGTCTTTTCCGACGGAATCTGCGGAACCGTCAGCATCAGGGCGTTGAATTCCTCGATGATGCCGCGCTCGCGTTCTTCAAGCTCCTTGATGCCGTCCTTGATGTCGCCCGTCTGTGCCTGAATCTGCTCGCCTTCGGCTTTCAAATCGTCGGCCGTGCGACCTTTCGCGAGCTGGTCCTGGAACCATTTGCTCTTGGGATTCTTGTAGTGTCCGATCTGGGAGGAGAGTTCCTTCAACTGGCTGCGAAGCTGATCGGCCTGCTGCTGCGACGCACGGCGATCGTTGTCGACAGCAAGGAGTCGATCGATGTCGCACGTGATGCGTTTGACTTTGATGGCGTGACGCACGGCGTCGGTATTGTCTCGGATGAGCTTGATGTCGATCATAAAGAGGCTGGCTCCTCGTTTTCGTTTCGTTGTTCGTCTCACTCGGGTGCCACTGCTCTCAAGCAGTGCCGGGTGCGACTGCTTTCAGGCAGTTCGATTGCGAGCCACCGTGTGAGGGATTCAGTGTTCGCCTGCGCACACACCGGGTTTCATCGGCGTATCTCGTGTCACTCACGCGATTGTCATCGGATTTGTGGAAGTGGGCAACGCGATGGATGGATCGCGCGTTTTCAGGCATTCACTCCGCCGCGGCACTGCTTGAGAGCAGCGGCACCCATCGCATGCCGACGTTGTGCGTCGGCATGGCGCCCGCGTCATTGGCACCCTCGTCACTGGATCCCTCGATCCCTGGAATCCTGGATCCCGCCTCCCCTCACTTGTCCTTGGCGATGCGATGGCGGAGGGCGCCGCGGCTGATGCCGAGCAGGCGGGCGGCTTCCGAGACGTTGCCGTCGCAGGCGTCGAGGGCCTGCTGGACGGCGATGCGTTCGATGTCTTCGAGCGTAAATGGCTGGCTTCGAAACGGGAATCGGATGTCCGTTAGGGCTGCGGGGGCGGACGTGTCCGCGGTGGCCGACGAACCGCCCAGATGGAGATCGGCCGGGTCGATCTCGTCCTTGTCGCTGAGGAGGACGGCGCGTTGGAGCACGTTGTCCAGTTCGCGGATGTTGCCGGGCCACGTGTATCGGCGCATCAACTCGGCCGCCGCGTCAGAGAGCTTCGGCGGATCGCGATGCAGCCGACGCGCCTGCCGATCAATGAAATGCTCGGCGATGAGGACGACGTCCGCGCCGCGCTCGCGCAGCGGCGGTAGTTCAACACAGAACGTCTGCAGTCGGAAGAGCAGATCGCGTCGAAATCGATCGTCCTCGGCGCGCGACTGGAGCTTCACGTTGGTCGCCGCGATGACGCGTGCCTGCACCTTGCGCTCACGCGTGTCTCAGATGCGTCGGAATGTTCGATTCTCAAGAACGAGCAGCAGCTTGGCCTGCAATTCGAGCGGCATCTCGCCGATCTCGTCGAGAAAGACCGTGCCTTCGCTGGCGGCTTCGAAGAGCCCTTTCTTC
>JAJDEC010000253.1 GCA_029259995.1 Phycisphaerae bacterium | reverse complement strand
GCATCTGCTTGACGGCGCGGAAGATGGGGGGATGGTAGGCAATGACGACATTCGCCTTCATCGCGATCGCCTCGGCAGCCACTTGCGGCGTCAAGTCAATCGTGAGCAATATGCGCGTCGCGGGCCAGTCGTTCGCGCCGACGAGCAAGCCGACGTTGTCCCAGTCCGCCGCCAGCCACGTCGGTGCGATCATCTCCATCGCCGCGCACAGATCGCCGACGACGATGGATCCTGCACTAGGTTTTCTCGGCATGATGGCCGCACTCCCTCTCGACAAGGTCCTGGTAGAGCTTCATCATTCGTTTGGCCATGACGCCGGGTTCACCGTCGCCGACGACGTGTTTTTCTATCGCCGTGACGGGCATGATCTCCAGCACGCTGCCCGTCAGGAACACTTCGTTCGCAGCGAGCAACATGTCGATGTCGATCGCCGCTTCTTCGCAGGGAATGCCGTTCTCATCCGCCAAATCGATGACGGCCTGGCGCGTCGCGCCGGGAAGGACGGGCGTGTCCAACGGCGGCGTCCTGATCTCGCCGTCTTTCACGATGAACACGTTGCACACGGCGCCTTCCGCGAGCATGCTTTCGGTATTGAACCAGAGTGACTCGTTGCATCGTCGTTCGGCCGCATCCTTCATCGACAGCAGCCGCGGGAGATACGCAAGCGTCTTATGTCCCGCGACAGGATCGAGCCGATTCTGACGATACGGCGAGATGCACACGCGGAAGCCCGACTTGTAGATCTCTGGCGGGTAACGGTTGGGCGGCGTCGCCGTGATGAGTGTCGTGGGCAGCGTGTCAATCTGGGTCATCGCCCCGGGGCGCGGAATCGATCCCGGTGTCACGACGACGCGAACACGTGCTTCCGTCAGTGCGTTCGCGGCGAGCAGAGAAGCGATTGCCTCGGCAATCACGTCTGCATCCAACTGGACGTTGATGCCCAGCGTGCCGGCGGAGCGATTGAGCCGATCGATGTGTTCCTGAAAACGCATGATTCGGCCGTTGTAGGCGCGCATGGTTTCCCAGAGCCCGGCGGCGTGCGTGAAGCCGCCGTCGAAGACGGAGATCGACGCCGACTCTGCCGGGAGAATTTTGCCATTCAGATAGACGTGTTCACTCATGGGTGTTCTTCAATCGCGAATTCAGTTTTCCGTCATGTCGCGCCGCCGGCGGATCGGCCGTTCACGTCGCAACGTTGGTATTGAGGGGTTTCGTATTCCATCGCGCGGATGTGTCGGCCGACGGGGCCTGCTGACATTGTGCGATGGCCCGCATCATGCCGGCGGCTTTTGCATTCAACTCTTCGAGTTCCGCATTCGGATCTGAGTCCGCAACGATTCCGCTGCCCACGGCGAGCGTGACGCGATTGCCGACAGTCGTCAGCGTGCGAATCGGCAGATTCAACACCATGTTTCCGTCAGCCCCGATGTAGCCGATTGCGCCGCAGTAGGGACCACGCGCTTCGGATTCCAATTCGTCGATGATCTGCATCGCACGTACTTTCGGCGCGCCCGTGATCGAGCCGCCGGGAAATGTGGCGCGAATCAAGTCGAGCGCGTCGCATCCTTCGCGCAATTGGCCGCGAATCGTCGCCGTGCGATGAAACACAGTCGGATGCGCCTCAATCTCGCCCGCGCTTTCGACGTTGATGCTGCCATACTCGCAGACGCGGCCGAGATCGTTGCGTTCGAGATCGATAATCATATTCAATTCCGCACGCTCTTTGTCGCTCGCCTCAAGTTCGGCGACGGCCGTAATGTCGTGCTCGGCGATTCCTGTCCGCGGCCGAGTCCCCTTGATGGGCCGCGTCGTGACGACGCCGTTTTCCAACGTGAGGAAGAGCTCGGGCGACGACGATTGAATCGTGCGCAAGGGGCCGGCATCGTCGAATCGAAGCAAGGCGGCGAAGGCCGCGGGATTGCAACGACAAAGCGATTCGTACAATCGCGGCGGCGCATCCTGCAATTCGGCGCTGAACCGTCTCGTCATGTTTACCTGATACACATCTCCTGCACGAATGTAATCGAGGATGCGCTCAACATGCTGTAAATATTCGTCATCCGTCATGTTCCAACGGCCAACGGCGCGCGATTCCGATGCAGGTACCGACGCTTCTGCCGGTGTGACGTTCTCCAGCACGAAGGCTTCCAATTGGGACAAACGATCGGAGAGGCCTGCATTTGTCGAAGGGGCGTCGTTCTCAATTCCGGCGACATGCCACGCATCCAGAACGGAATCATATGCCAGAATCGTGTCGTAGAATCGCCACTCGGCGAGACCGAACGGCGTCGACGGATGTCGCCATCCGGCGGACGGTTCGATCCACTTGCCGGCCTCATAACTCAGATAGCCGATCCACCCGCCAAGAAAAGGCGGCGCTGTGTCGCTGACATCCTGCCGGCCTCGAGCATGAATCCGGCGACGGAGGGCATTCTCAAGTTCGTATGGGCCCGAATTTCGGGATTCGTCGATGCGGACGGTCTCAATAGAGGAAAGACAGTAATAGGACCATCGCCCGCTCTCATCGTTGCTGGCCACTGATTCGAGAATGGCCGAATTTCGCTGACGTCCGAAGAGGCTCCGGACGGCGGCGGGGTTACCGGGCGAGTCGATGGGTCGAGAGGCCCCGTAATTCGGCGATTGACGGCGATGAACGGTCATTGGATGCAATATTAGTCCGCGCCGCAGGGCTTGTCACAGGGTGGCGGCGGCGATGTAGCTTGTTCCGAAGTGTTGAGATGACGAATATTTAGAGTATAATTGGGTACTGAGCTTACCTGGGGGACGTCACGCAAATACGGGGATTCTTTATGATGACCACACGGCGACAGCGCGCGGTGGCCGTTGCGCAAGCGGCTCCTCAACAACGTCAGACAGTGCTCTGGATCATTGCGATTCTTATGGCGATCATTGCAACTGCCTTGATCGTTCGACCGGGAACGTCACTGATCCAGCCTGCCCACGCGAATCCGTCGATGCTCGGCGCTCGTGGAATTTTCGCATTTACAGGTCAGCTCGATGAGAATAGCTACGGCCTGTTCATGATGGACGTTGATTCGAGCAATGTCTGGGTTTACCAGTATCAGCCCGGCAGACAGCAGTTGAAGCTCGTCGCGGCCCGATCGTTCCTGTATGATCGATATCTGGAAGAGCACAAGAACGACCCGGACACAGCTCCGAGCGTCATTAAGGGGATGCTGGAAGAACAGCGCCGCAACAAGGCCCGCCTGAGCGGCGGCGGCGTTGCCGCGACACGAGCCGACACGCCATTGCACACGGACCTGCCCGGCGCCGTGGACGTTTTTCAGGACAAGGGGCAATCGAATGGCCCAACGGGGACGATGACGCACGACCCGGCGGGTTGACGCGTTTACCGATCGAAGATCCAGTCCCTCCGCCCGTCGGAGAGGACGAATGGGGTCAGTTGAAGCAACGAATTACGGACGTGTGTCCGTGAATCGGAACCGCCGCCTATTGATCCCGACGCATGAATCCTGATATGCTCAACAAGGGGTTCGAATCGAGCGACCGAGCGTCGCGATCGCATTCGGGCACAGAGAAGCGTACTTGAGACCCACCTACCTGCGGCAAGGGGCCGCGAAGCGAAGTACATCCCGGACGGAAACAAGCCATGGCGAAGGAATACCTCACAATTGAAGAAGTCGTCGCGGAACTCGGTTTGTCCGAGGAGCGCGTCAAGTCGTTGGTCGCCGACGGAGCCATTCGCGAATATCGCGACGCCGGAAAGGTCTTCTTCAAGAGGACGGAACTCGAAGGCCAGACAGGTGGCGGAAGCAGCATCGTCGACCTGAGTTCGCCGGCCAATTCTCCGGATGAAATCTCATTGGACGACAACGAGTCGTTTGCTTCTGCCCTGTCGAGTCTCGCGGACTCGTCGGCCGCGCTGGGCACGCTGGACGACAGTCCGGCTGACGGCGGTGCCGGTCTCCCTTCGTTTGACGAGGGCCTCGGCGACGACACCGGCAGCGAAATCTCGATTGGTGACGCCGATGCCGACACGGACAAGGGGCAGGCGTCTTCTGGCTTCGATCTTGCGGACATCCCGGACGATCTGCCCGCCGAGCCCGTTTCTGCCGGCGAAGATACGTTTACCTCGGAAATCGATCTGCTTCCGGATGGGCCTGCCGACGAAATGCCGGCCGCGGCGAACGCAAAACCGGCGGCCAAGGAAATAGAGCCGGTCGCATTGGACGAAATTCCTGATCTCGGTCTCTCCGGATCGAGCATCATCAGTCTTGAGCCAAGTGACTCCCAGGTGTCCAAAACGCCGCCGCCGAGCGCGAAGGAAGACACGCGAACGATGCAGGCCGGTATCAGCGTATTCGACGATGACGAAATCGAAGTCGAGACGGATCCGCTGGGGGAAACCCAGATTTCGTCCGGCGTGGGTGATTTCGACGCCGTCGGCAGCGGCAGCGGATTGCTCGACCTGACGCAGGAAAGCGACGACACGAGTCTGGGCAATGAGTTGCTGGACGTCATATCACCGACGGATGAAGCGACGGAAGTTGACATTGACGCAATGGACGCCGACACGATTACGGAAGACGTGCCGGCGGCGATGATCGAAGACGATCATGCGATGGGTGTCGGACACGCGGCTTCAAACGCGGCGATGCAGCCGGCAATGGCCGCGCGACGACAGGCGACGGGTGAGATGCCCGGATCGATGCCGATCAACATCATGTTGATGCTCGGAATCCTGGCCGCTGCGCTGCTTGGATTGGCGACAACGGCATCGCTGCAGGGCGTCTGGCCGTCGACGATCATGGACGCAATTTCGAACGGCGTCGTGCATCTGTCCGTCTTCGGCGGATTGATTCTTGTGGCGATCGTGCTCGGCATCGTCGGCATCATGGCAGGGCGTAAATAGTCGCCTGCATTGCAGAAGCACAATCAGTTTCAGAATACTTCGAAGCCCCGACCTTCCGGATCGGGGCTTTCTTGTTTCCTGTCGATGGATGCAGGCGGTTCGGCTTGTCTCAGGGATCGGCGGGGTTTAGCATCAAGCCTGCCTGGTGATGTCTCCAGGATAATACGATGAGGACGCGCTCATGGATGAAGTGCTCCGGATAAACAAGTCTTTCAAATTCAAGAGTTCGATTGTTTGCGGTTGCCTGATCCTTGTCATGCTTGACGGCGGCGCCTGTATTTCAAGCCAACCCAACGTCGAAGAATCGATCACTGAGGGGCATCGTGAGTTTCGCCGAGGCAACTATGCCGAAGCGCTGGGCATGTACGAACTCGCCGAGGACACGGATCCCGAAAAGCCCGAGGCGTCGTACTACATCGGTCAGGTATTCCTGGCGATGGCAGATCAGCAGTTTGTCGAAGATGATCTGCCGGGCGCCTTGAGGTATTGCGATCGGGCGATCGCAACTTTTGACAAGTCCATTGCCGCATTCCCCGGGTATAGTCGCGCTTTGGAGGGCAAAGCCGAGGCATTGAAACTTCGCGGCAAGCATCAGGCCGTGTACGAGATTGCCCGTTGGGTTTCGGCGCAGTCGGCATTCCAGTCGAAGAAGCTCATCGTTGAAGCACGAGAGTATTCGTCATCAGGCGATCTGGATGGCGCCCAGTTGGCCCTCGTTAAGGCCGTTGCCGTCGATCCGGAGAACGCCGTTCCACATGCAGAACTGGGGAGGTTCTACTTGCGAATTGGGAACAAATCGAAGGCGATCACCAGTCTTCGCAGGGCTTATCAACTGGATCCCAATGCAGCCGGTGTCTTCGATGCGCTCGTTGAACTGGGCTCCGTTCCGTCATATCCGCGGAACGCGCATCGGGGACGTTAATTGCA
>JAJDEC010000252.1 GCA_029259995.1 Phycisphaerae bacterium | reverse complement strand
TGCCTCCGAAAGGCGCGACGATCCATTCGGGGGTGTGCGGGCGTTTCGCCCGCACAGATGACTCAAATTTGCGGGCGAGACGCCCGCACTCCCCGATTTCAAAATCGCAGGTTTGACCAAGGCATTACACCAGCGATTGCTGATCGACAGGATCGTCCGCCGTCGGTGATCGCCGGTCCCTTGAGCCTCGTGCCAGTCAATCGGCGGCGGGGCGAAGAATCCAGGCCGACTCGTGCCGTTCGAATCCGACTTTCGGGTAGTAATCGGCAGCCTTCGGCGCGGCGAGCAGGATGATCATGCAATCGGGTTCGAGCGCGCCCCGTGTCTGATCGATCAGGGCCTTTCCGATGCCGGTTCGCTGATAAGCCAGATCGACTGCCAGATCCGACAGGTATGCGGCGTACGCGAAATCCGTCATGCTTCGGGCGATCCCGACGAGTCGATCGGAATCCCAGGCCGTGACGCAGAGGTTGGATGCGTCGCGCATTCGCCGCATGCGTTCGCGATCGCCGACCGGTCGCCGCTCCCCAAGTGTCGACGCGCGATACAGCGCGATCATTTGATCGAGATCGACAGGCGCATTGATTTGGTACTCGATTCTTGGCGTGAAACTCATCGACGTGACCTCAATCCGGTCGGGGCGTTCCTATCCGCCGAATCGCGATTCGAGTCGTTTGAGGGCTCGGCGATTGGCGACACGGTCCGCGGGAGACATGCGATCGATGATGAGTCGGCCATTCAGATGATCACATTCGTGCTGCCAGCAGCGGGCCATCAACTCAGTCGCCTCGAACGCGACGGGATTGCCGTCCAGATCGTGGGCGTCAATTCGACATTTGACGGGGCGCTTGACGGTCACAGTGACTTCGGGAATCGACAGGCAACCTTCTTCTGCCGCCTCCGCTTCGCCGTCGAGGTCCGCTAACGTAGGATTGACGAAGACCATTGAGTCCTTGGGTTTTCCGATGATGGCGCAGACGAACATCTGCTTGAGGATTCCGACCTGCGGCGCGGCGAGGCCGATTCCTTCCGCCTGATTCATCAGGACGATCATTCGATCCGCGAGTGCGCGCAAGGACGCATCGAATTCCACGACGGGCTCGCATATTTTGCGAAGGCGCGGATCGGGGTACTTGATGATTGTCAGTGATTCCAGTTCCGGGCTCGTCAACGAAGCACTCCTGTCAAATCGTCATTCCTGTTACAATGATAGCTTGATGGGAGACGCGTGAAAACCGGGGCCGTTTCGCAGGCGGATACTCAAAGGCGATCGATCTGATCCGCGCTCGCCATCAAACGCCGACGCGATTGCTGAGAAGAGAAAAAGCCGCATGAGTGATGCAACGCAGGGAAGTCCGGCCGGTGGCGCCGCAAATGGCCGACTCGTCGGAACGACCGCAGGGATTGAGACTGCCCGCAAGCTCTTCGCGCACGCGAAGAAGGCGGAAGATACGCGCAATTATGATTACGCGATCGAGCTGTACGTTCAGGGCCTTGCGCATTGGCCGGACGCCATCGACGAAGGGCTGAAGAAGTTGCGCGTCGTGGCGACGGCTCGCCGGATGCAGGGCGGCAAAGCGGCGAGCTTTCTGGCGAAACGGAAGTATCCGACGAGCGGAAAGGATTCGGCCGTCAATCTGAACAATGCACTGCATCTGTTCGGTCTCGATCCGTCGGATCTGTCATTTATGGAGCAATTGCTCGATCTCGCCGTGAAGGCTCGATGCGATCAAGTCGGCCAGTGGATCTGTCCGATCCTGACGGAGTCGTTGTCTCGGGCAAAGAAGTTGTCTTCGAATCACTATCAGACGATCTGCGATCGCATGATCGAGATGGGGCGGCTGGCTCGCGAGTTCGGCAACGATGACGGGGCGATGGAGATTTTCCGGGCCAACGTCTCGGCGGCGCAGGTCTGGCGACGGCATCATCCGGATTCGAGCGAGGCGCATCGCGCCGAGAGCAGCGCTTCCGGCGAATTGACGATCGTCAAAGGGCGATTCGACAGCGGGAGCAGTTTCACGGGCTCCCTCGAGGACGGGGACAAGCAGAGAGACATTCACGATTCGCAGAAGTCCGTGACGACTGTTGATCGGCATCAGCAGCTGATCGATGTCGCACGGCGCGATTGGGAACAGAATCCGACGATCGCGAACAAGCTGCTGAAGCTCGTCGAACTTCTGACACGAACCAACGAAGACGCACGGGAAAAGGAAGCCGTGAAACTGCTCGAAGACGAGTTCGCGGCGAGCGGCACGTACGTCTATCGAGCGCGGGCCGACGACTTGCGCGTGCGCAAGTTGCGACGTGAGCGGGACGACATCGCTCGCGAATTGACGAAGCATCCGAACGACGAAGACCTGAAGGATCAGCTTGCGGCCCATGAAAAAAAGCTGATCGAAGTCGAACTGCGCGTCTATCGCGAGCGGCTTCAGCATTATCCGACGGATCTGAAGTTGAAGTTCGAACTGGCGATCCGGCTGTTTCGATTGGGGCAGTACGACGAGGCGATTCCGCTGTTGCAGCAGTCGCGATCCGATGGCCGGGTTCGAACCC
>JAJDEC010000251.1 GCA_029259995.1 Phycisphaerae bacterium | reverse complement strand
CTGATCAATGTGAGCAGACCGCCAACGTTGGTGAGCAGGCCTTCCGTGACCAGAAATCCGAGGAGCAGCGATTGGCGATTCAGCTTCCGCAACGACACGACGGTTAGTGAACCGACGATGATCATGGCCGTGACGTTGTTGAGCATTGCGGAGAAAAGGACGGTCATAACGCCGTAGTACGTCAGCAATCGAACCGGATCGCCGCCGGACGACTTGGTGAGCTTGATGGCGATCCATGTAAATATTCCGCTCTTGCTTGTGACGTCGACGAAGAGGCCTGCGCCGAAGATGATTGTGATGACGCCCCAGTCAACGGCCGGAATATAGATCGGCATCGAGACAGATTCGCCCCACGGGTTTGTGAGGGTTCCGAACGGCAGCAGTTCCAGGGCCGTGGCGGCGATGAGGCAGATGATGGCGTAGATTCCCGTGACGATGGACTTCTTCGCATGGAGTTTCTCTTCGAATGCGAGCGTCAGGATCATCAGTGCGAGCAGTGATCCGAAGAAGATCGTCGTTCCGACAGAGACGTGGGGTTCGTGATGTGCCGGGGCCGACGTGGCATCGGATGCAAGGATCGATGCGGCGAGGGCGTTCAGCGTGTTGATGGCGTTCGTTTGCATCATCCTTGATGATTCGATCCTGTCTGTTCAGAGACTTCAGACGAACAGCAGCGGCAGTCGCCGACAGCGTGTCGCGATCATATAGGCCATACCAAGCCGCGCCGGGGCGTCGTCCCAGTGTGCATGGAGACAGAGCAGTTCGACGCCGTGCTCGTCCACGAGTCGTTCGTAGTCGCGGACGCGATGGCCGAATCGGACGACGTCCTCGATATGGACATGGATTCCGGCGCCGCGCAGGACGGCGATACACGAGGCGACGTAGTCCTTGGGGGTTTCGAGGAGTCGTTCGCGGATGCGTTCGCGCGCGACATTGGATTCGATTTCGGGAATTCGTTCGATCTCACGCATGTAGTGTTCGAATACGCCATCATCCTCGATATGGGCCATGACGAGCGTACCATCGTCCGGCGTGAAGCGAGCGCCGTAATCCACGAGGGCGTTGTCGCCCGTGAGATGGTCGGTGGCGATCATGACTTTCTTCGGGGGCGATTCGGGAACGACGGCCCTGCCGTCCTTGTCGTCGGGAAGGATGAGGACGGGCGTGGGGGAGTCCCAGAGCAGTTCATCCAGGATGACGCCGAGGCTGCGCTCCGTGCGGCGGGAAGTCTCGCCCAGGTCCCGATGGGCGACGATCAAGTCGGGGCCGACGCCGCGAATCACGTCCCGCAGGCTGGAGACGGCCGACGTGGTCGTGACGGCGAGGGCCTGCCATGCAGGTTGATCGCGATCGAGAATCGGCGCGAATCTGCGCACGGATTCGAGATGGGCGTCGATGTTGCCGACGGATTCGTCGCCGACGACCATCAATTTCTTCACGACGATATCGTCGTGGATCATTGTCGGCTTGTCGGCGCTCTTGAAGAGCGACGCGAATTGGTCGAGCTTGTCGGTCATTTCGTTGCCGCGCATCCTACGAAGTGGCTGTCGTCAAAGCAACGGAGCGGCTCTGGCGCTATTGGCGGCCGCGATTTTCAGATGAATGCATGGCTGGCAAGGGAACTCTCGCGATAATGGCGTCATGGAATGGATCGAAATCAATCCAAGGCTCCGAATCGATGCGTCGGAGCTGACGTTTACCTATGCACGCAGCCCCGGGCCGGGCGGCCAGAATGTGAACAAAGTGTCGACGAAGGCGATCCTGCATTTCAACGTCGCCGCGAGTCGGTCGCTCAGCGATTCCCAGAAATCGACGATCTTTCGAAAACTCGCTGGTCGCATCAACCTGGAAGGGATCATGAGCGTCGTTTGCTGGCGGCATCGCTCTCAGTCGGCGAATCGTCGGGAGTCGATCGAGCGGTTTCAGACGCTGCTCGCCGAGGCGTTGCACGTTCAGAAGAAGCGGAGACCGACGCGACCTTCGCGGGGTGCTGTTGAGCGCCGGCTGGGGGACAAGCGAAAAAGAGGCGAAATCAAGCGTCAGAGACGGCGTCCGAATCGCGGAGATGATGGTTGAGGCTCGTCTCGAACGCGGCGGATTCGAACGTCCGAGAAGGCGACTCAAATACTGCGATATCATAAAGTTATCGATGGGTAAGGGCTCTGGTCCTTGCCGAGGGAATAGATAACGCGTCGGATTGGACGTATCATTCCAGATGCGCCCGTCGCCGTCATCGGGCGATGCGGGCCGTCATCCCTGCCAAAGCGCGGTCGAGATCGGGATGTCGAGTCTGGCAGCGGATCATCGTCCGCTATCATCGCGCGGCGAAATGTGTCAGAACTGATGTTCGCCCGCGGCGTATCCATTCCGTCGGCAGGAGCCGATACAGAATAAGTAACTGATCGGCTCCGAGGACTCTGAATTCATGAGAATGACTTTGCTTCGTACTTTCCTATTCGTTGCTGCTGCCACGTCGCTCGGCTTGTCGGCGGGTTGTGCGGTTCCGCAGCCTCGCGGCGACGGTCTATACAAGCGCGTCAAAGAGCCTCGGACAGGTGCGTATTATCACTTGTACCTGCCGGTCGACTATGTCAAGAACAATGGCAAGCATCCGAATGCGCCCGATACGCGCAAGTGGCCGCTGGTCATGACATTTCACGGCATGAAGCCGTATGACAACGCCAAGCCGCAGGAACGCGAATGGGAGAAGGAAGCGGACATTTACGGCTATGTCGTTTGTGCGCCGGAATTGCGGACAAGCGATTCGTTCATGGAGTATCCGCTGACGAAGGAGTGGGGCTACGTGCGAACGGATCGCGAGAATGTGATCGCGATCATGGATCACGTCTTTGGAACGACGATGGCGGATCCGCAGCGCGTCTTGTCGACGAGTTGGTCGTGCGGCGGCTACCTGGCGCACTACTTCCCGAATCGTTTTCCGCATCGTTTCTCGTGCATCGCGACGCGTCTGTCGAATTTCTCGGCGGAATTGCTGAAGGAAGAGACGATTCCCGAGTATCGCGATCGAACGAGCATCGGTATTTTCATCGGCGACGGCGACTTGCCGGCGTGCAAGACGGAATCGGAAGAGGCCGTCGCCTATTACAAAGCGCGGAATTTCAAGACGGTCGAAGGCAAGATGATCGATTCTATGGGGCATCGGCGCATTCCGCAGACGGCGGCGGCGTTCTTCGCGCGGCAGATCGGTATCAAGCCGCTGCATCCGGCTGACGCGGCGAAGTCGATCTCGAGAGTGCAGATGACGGCTTACAACCCGTCGCCGCAATTGCTGGCCCGCATGTCGCCGCGCGGCAGTGATGCGTCGTCGGCAGATACACGTGTTGCGGGTGCAACGGCGCCGTCGAGTCGTTCTGTCACGCGTCCGAATCGGCGCGTCACTCGAACGGTGCCGCGCGTTCGCACGACGAATCGAACTACTGCATCGGCGGATCGGTCGCGATCGACGCCGCGGACGGCTCCGAATCGGGCGGCGCCCCGGCGAGCGGCGCCGACGGCTGCGGAATCCACGCGTGTCGCGACGGCCAGCCGCAACAATGGCAACTGGCTTGAGCCGGTCAGGCCTTCGACAAACAACACAGCCGTCGCATCGCGAGGATCGCCGACGCTTCAGTATCCTGTCGGCAAGCCGGAACCCGTTCGAAGCTCCGCCTCGAACAACACGACGACGGCCAATGGCCTCGAATCGCGGCGTGCGACGTATCGGCCTCCGACGCGGACTTATGATGATCCGATGTCGGATCGGCTTGCCGCGACGCGAAATCGTGAATTGTCCACCGGGAACTCGGCGGCGCGACGTCGATCGGCGCGACCGACGGTGACGGCGACACCGCCGAGCCGGGCGCGAAGCGTCGAAATCACGGTCAAGGGTCCGACGATCGGCACGGCGCCTTATTATCTTGCGTATGGAATCGAGTTGCCGTCGGATGTGACTTCCGGTGCGGACTTTCTTTGGAAAGACAATGGCGTGTGGATGGGCGATCAGCCCTACGGCGTCAAGATTCTGGAAACGCCGGGCGTGCATCGCATCACGGTATTGATGATCACGCGCGACAATGTCGAGTATCGTGGAATGACGACGGTCCGCGTGCTGGATCGTGCTGCGAGCGCAGACTTGAGCGATCGTCGACGCTGAGTTATTCGGGCAGGGCCGACGGCCACATTTCTAATTCCCCGACATTCTCAATTCAGCCGCAATGGGGAATCCTCACAAGTCTTGATTTCTGTCGGGTTGGCGTCACGTCGGAGTCTCTGGCCGGCGCCTGTATTCCCATAACGTGGATTGTAATTTTGGTGCGGAGGTTGTACGCAGGTGGCAACGGGGGCTGGACTTCCGATTCGATGATGCGCGACGAATTGCCCATGAATAAAGGGTTTTCTTGCGTGCTGGGCGACTCTTGGATGAGTGGCTATTGCACTGACGCATCATAAATCGCACATCCTTCCTGTTCCGGTCAGAAGCCCTTTCGCCTTATAATCGGGCCATAGGGAAACGTGCAGCGTGGAATCGAGCGCTTGCGTGATTTGCGCCGGGATCGCTGTTCCCGTGCCGCCAGATCGGATTCTGATGCGAGAACAACTTCGAAAGCACAAGCAGTACCTGTTGACGGGCGTGTCGTACGTCGTGCCGTTCATTGCGTGCGGCGGGATCCTGCTGGCGATTTCGTTCGCCTTTGCACCGATGACAAGCAGTGGGCCGGATTTGTCGCAGTCGCCGATCCTGAAAATGATTGCAGACATCGGCGGCGCTGCCTTCGGGCTCTACCTCCCCGTGCTTGCCGGATTCATCTCGTTCGCGATCGCAGGTCGTCCCGGTCTGGTGCCTGGTATGATCGGCGGCTATTTGTGCGGCGTTGACCTGGATGGTGTGCCCGGCGGCCCCGAGGCCAAGGCCGGATTCCTGGGCGCGATCGTCATCGGCCTGATCGCCGGCCACTTTGTAAGCCTGTTCAAATATCTTCCAAGTCATAGTTTCATCCGGCCGATCCTTCCGATTCTGATCATTCCGGTTGTGTCGTCGATCGTTGTCGGCCTGTTGATGCTCAAGTACATCGGCAGCCCCATTGCCGAATTGATGGCGTGGATGGACGAGTCGCTGAAGAATCTGGAGAAGGGGAATGCCCTCGTACTGGCGGCCGTGCTCGGGGGAATGATTGCGTTTGATATGGGAGGCCCCGTCAACAAGGCGGCGTTCTTCTTCGGTGCGACGATGCTACAGAACGGCAATCCGTCCATCATGGGGCCGATCGCGGCCGCGATCTGCACGCCGCCGCTGGGCCTGGGGCTGGCGACGTTGTTGCGGCGGAAACTCTGGACGGAAAATGAACGGGAATCGGGATACGCCGCGCTGGGCATGGGAATGATGGGGATTACGGAAGGGGCGATTCCGTTCGCCGTCGTGGATCCGTTTCGCGTGATCCCGTGCATCATGCTGGGATCAATGTCGGCGGCCGTGGCGGCGATGCAATTCGGCGTGGCGGATCACGCACCGCACGGGGGACCGATCGTGTTGCCCGTTGTGGATAACAAGATAATGTTCGTCGTCGCGATTCTGATCGGCATGGCGGTCACGGCGACTTCAATGATCGCCGTGAAATCAATCGGGCGGCGTGCAGGAGAAACAACATGAAATTCGTTGCGATCACGGCGTGCCCGACGGGCATCGCGCACACGTACATGGCGGCCGAGCAGTTGAAGAAGACGGCCGCATCGATGGGTCATGAGATCAAGGTGGAGACACAGGGATCGATGGGAATCGAGAACGCGTTGACGCAGTCGGACATCGACGGCGCCGACGCGGTCATTCTCGCGGCGGATATCGCCGTTGAGCAGGTCGATCGATTCGAAGGAAAACGGAAGATCGAAGTTTCCGTTCAGAACGCACTGAAGAATCCGCAGGCGATATTCACAGAACTCGCCGGCTGAATTCGATCGTCGTTTGAGCCGACAAGATGGCACGAGAGATTCAACAACGCTGCCCGCTTCCCAACGGTCTGCACGCGCGTCCCGCGGCAGTCCTGTCGGCCGCTGCGCGGAAGTTTGCATCGTCGATCACGCTGGTGAACGAGCGAAGCGGAGTGCAAGCGAACGCGAAGAGTCCCTTGTCGTCCATTACGCTGGATCTTCGGCACGATGACGCGTTCCGCGTTCTGATCGATGGTGCGGATGAAGATGATGCGTGTGCATTCCTGTCCAGATTTCTCGAGGTCGAATTCCCGGCATGCGATACTCCGTTGGAAGTTGCCGACGGCGATGGTGCGAAGATTCCGCTTTCGCCGATGCTTGTCGATTCGAAAGCGGGCTTTCAGCGCGGCCTGGCCGTTGTCGGGGGCGTCGGTCGGGGGCGGCTGATTGATCTGCATCGGAAAGTTGCTTTGCCGGAATCCGCGAATCGTCCGCCGGCCAACATTGAATCCGAGTGTGTTCGTGCTTCCGTGGCCGTGGAGCGCGTGGTGGGTCGTTTCGACGCGATTTCGGCGGCGGTCAGTCGCGGCCTTGAACGCGATGTCATCGAGGCGCAGCGATCGATCCTCGAAGATGACGAATTTCGATCACGGCTCGAGGCCGTGATTCGTCGGGACGGCTGCAGTGCCGGGATCGGCGTGTTGTCAGCGGCCAGGGAAATCGGGGACGTGTTGCGTGGTTCCAGCAATCCCCTGCTCGCCGCGCGGGCGGACGACATCGACGATATCTGCCGGCATCTCCTTGTCGAGCTGTATGGAAACGAAGTCATTTCGGCACTGCCTGTGTTGCAGGAAGACTCGATTGTTGTCGCCGATACGCTCCTGGCGAGTGAGTTGTTGGCTTTCAATTTGAATCGACTAAAGGGGTTGATCCTCGGTCAGACGTCAGCGACGGCGCATGTTGTGATCGTCGCGCGCTCGAGGGGGATACCGACGCTGGTCGGTGTGGAAACGGCTCGACTTCGCCCCGACATCGGCTCGTCGGTGATCGTGGACGGCGAGGCGGGGGCTGTGGTCACGGGGGATATCGCGAGTTGCGACGCCTACTACGAACTGGAACGGATCCGCATCGCGGATCGTGCGGCGTTCGAGCAAACTCGTGCGTCGGCGTCGGCCAGCAACGGCAGCGTCGGGGGCGTGTCGTTGATGGCGAATGCGTCTTCGGTCGAAGATATCGAACGGGGGATTCAGGCCGGGGCCGCGGGGATCGGTCTTCTGCGT
>JAJDEC010000026.1 GCA_029259995.1 Phycisphaerae bacterium | reverse complement strand
GCTCCGACCCGGCGCTCACAAAGTGGGCCCCTTTACATGGAAAGACGGTCCCCAGACCTTTCGGACAAGCCCGTTCGTCATCCGCGTTGCCAAGTCTAAATCGAGCGATAAGGAGTTGTTCGCGAGGATCATTTCCGATCGGGACGCCGTCTACGTCGGCGAACCCATTCAACTCGCCATCGAAGTCTGGGTCAGGAAATACCGACAGGCTGATCTGGGCGAACTCGATCCCAACGGTACCTTCGCCCGCATCGACGGCGGCTCCTCCGATTTCGGTGTATTCGCAGACGCCGCACATTCCCTGCCCAAGTACCGAGAGGACTCGTTGGAAGACGACGCCCCGCCCTCGTCGCGCACACGACGACGATCGAGCAAGTCCGGCGAAAAGGAGTATCTGGTTTTCATCTGGGAAACGACCTACACGCCCGAAAAGCCCGGCAAGCTGGAATTCGGCGACATCATCATTGCATGCAACTACCCGGTTCGACTTCGCCGCTCGTTCTTTCGCGTCGAAGATGTGCGCCAGCCGCGCCGGCTCCGCACACGCCCCGAAGTCCCGAATATCGACGTGAAGTCTGTCCCGTTGCAGGGCCGACCCGCAAGCTACAACGGCGCCATCGGGACCTTCGATCTTTCCACACGCGCCGCCCCAACCAGTGTCCCCGTCGGCGATCCCATTACCTTGACGCTGAACCTCCGAAGCGACGACTCCCCCCTGGCAGGCCTCGGCGCTCCGCAGCTCAACGCCGTTGAGGACATTACGAAGGACTTTGAAATCTCGAACGAATCGCTGGCCGGCGAAGTCCGCGGAAACAGCAAGATCTTCTCGCAAACGATCCGGCCGTTGCGAGAAGATGTCAAAGAGATTCCGGCAATCCCGTTCTGTTACTTTGATCCGACGACGGGCAGGTACGAAACCGCCTGGAGCGATCCCATTCCGCTGCGCGTACGCCCGGCGGAACGTGTCGTGATCGCGAATCCAGACGACAACGAACCGAATCCGTCCGGCATGGCCCCGCTCGTCGAAACGACGGATGGACTCCAGGCCAATCATGCCGACATCGATCGTCTGCTCGCCAACCAGACAGTTCGCATCGGCGTCGGAACCTATGTCTTCCTCGGCGCGATGCCAACGCTTTTTCTCCTAAGCGCTGTCGCGACGCGACGGGCGCGCCATCTGGAAAAAAACGCCGGCGCTCGCCGTCGATCCCGTGCCTTGCGCGATGCGAAGTCCCAATTGAGCGCCTCCGCCAGCGCCGGCGAGATCCTCGGCGCCGTCCTCGGATACGTGGCGAATCGCATCGACATGCCCGCCGGGAGTCTCACCCGTCAGGAAGCCGCCGACTTGTTGACTTCAAACGGGGCCTCACAAATCGCCACACAACAGCTGGACGACTTACTCGCGGCGCTCGAAGCCGCGCAATACGCCGGCGCGACCGGCGTCGATTCGACGAAATCCCGATCTCAAGCGGCCGAACTGCTGACCAGGATCGACGGCGAGGTGAAATCGTGAGCAACCGCGCACTCCCAGATCTCATTCGGCAAGCGGCACGGCGTTTCGTCTGCGCGTCAGTCCTCGTCCTGTCGATGCTCGCATTCACACTGCCCTGCGCCGCCGACGATTCGACGTCAAACGCCGTGGATCCACGCGATCGCATCAGCATGGCCCTGAATCGATTCGATCAGGCCGTCGCGCTTCGCGATCACGACTCCCCCGCCGCCCAGAGACTCTACGCCGAATCCCTGGACCGCTTCGAATCTGTGATCGCCGACGGCGTCGAAAACGGCCATCTCCACTACAACGCCGGCAACGCCGCACTTCGTCTCGGTCGCATCGGCGAAGCCATCGCTCATTTCAAGCTCGCCAACGCGCTCATTCCGGGCGACAAGGACGTCGTCCGAAACCTCGCCTTCGCGCGACGTCTCTGCGCCTTGCAAGTCACAGCGAAACCGACGAACGCAATCATGGAATCGCTCCTGTTCTGGCATCACGGTTCATCAACGCGCGGCCGCTGGTTTGTTATGATCGGCGCCTACGCGCTGTTCTGGGCGCTGCTGGGCGCGCGCCTGCGACTTCGACAACGATCACCGGCGATCTTCTGGAGTTCCGCAATCGTCGCCATGATTGCTGTCGCGACCATGACGAGTGTCGGATTCGATGCCTTTGGCTACAACAGAAATCGGCAAGGCGTCGTCATTCGAAATGACACGATCCTGCGAAAAGGCAACGGCGAAGGATATCAACCGCAACTCGAGAATCCGCTGCCCGACGGCGTCGAATTCAGCATTCTTGAGATCCGCGATTCGGCCGACGGCAATCGATGGCTACGAATCGAGCTGCCTGACGGAATCGACGGATGGATCAACGCCGAACGTGCCATCGTCATTTAAGTACGTCATGGGAATCGTTCATCGTGTGGAACCGGCGAATCGCCGGTTCTTTACAGGCATTTGGCCTGTGGCGGATTCAATGAATCATTCTGCATTTCAACTTAGATCCGCCGGCACATGCGCGTATGCCATGATTACAAGACCTTGACATGTGGTCGCAAATTGCGTCTGTCCGTCGATTGCCGGACGTGGCGTTGCACAATCTCGACCATCTCCCGGATTCCTGGTTATCATGGGCTATGGAAAGCTCGATGGCGGATCGTTAAGATGCAGGACAGGTCACCGAGGAGGTGCTTCAGTGGAAAATGACTCTCCGAGCAGAACGGGGCATGAAAACGCCGACGCGCCATCAGCGTCATCGCCTTCCGAATTGACCGAATCCACGCAGGCCCCCAGCCGGCTCGCTGGCGGATGGGGAATCGCATTGGCCCTGGTCCTGCTTTCGACCGCCGCCATCCTGACGTATCGATCGTTCTACACATACGAACAGGAACCGCTCGATCCCCCGCCGATCATGTATGTCTGCGCGGAAACGCGCAAGACATTTCAGCACACGCTGCAAGTCGGTGAAAAAAATCCGATCGAATCGCCATTTACCAACAAGAGAACGGGTTTTCCCGCCGAAAAATGCTATTGGACGAAGGACGGAAAGCAGAAGCTCATCCCCACATACATTCTTCTGAATGACTTTATTGGCGTCGATGAACCCACGATCTGCCCCGATTGCGGACGACTTGTGACCAATCACAATCCGGCGCCGCCGCTTGGCACGCCCATCGAAGATTCCACGGAATCGGCGGCACGAAAGGACGCTGCAACAGCGCAACCCTCTGAGGAGAAGCCCTGATTCCGGCGTCGCAGTCCCGCAGACGAGCGTCCGTTAAGGTTCGTCTCTCATCAAATTCCAATCCCGATTCGTACCATCGCTTGACCTTTGCAAATCGAGAGTGTTAAACTCCTGAGTATGAATTCGAGCGTTTCCCAGTTCTTTACCGGTTGGTGGTGGCGGTCCAAGACCGACGCCGGCGGGTAACGTTCGCGCTCATTTCCTGAGTCGACATCGACGTTTTCCAACCCTCGGCGCTGATCCGCCGGGGGTTTTTTGTTTTTTACGCAAGACGAAGAGAGAATCATGCTGGCCACGACCAATGACAACGCAATCGCCATCGATCGAAAACACCTGCTGAATCGCTTGCTTTCGTGGGAACCCCTGTCGGAATCAACGGCCCACGCCGTCGCGACGGCCATGCTCGACGGCGAACTGGCCGCCGTCGAATCCGCGGCCCTGCTCACTGCCATGCAGATGCGCGGCGAATCCGTTGACGAGCTGTGCGGCTTCGCCAGGGCCGTGCGGGAACGATCCATTCATGTCGAATCGTGTGACGGCGACGTCATCGACACCTGCGGAACGGGCGGAAGCGGCCTCGACAGAATCAACATCTCGACGGCCGCCGCGATCGTCGCTGCCGCGGCCGGATGCAAAGTCGCCAAGCACGGAAATCGCGCCGTGACCGGCCGAACCGGCAGCTCCGATGTTCTCCAGGCCCTCGGCATCCCCCTCGACGAGTCGCCCGCAAATGCAACCCGACGACTCGAGTCGCTTGGCATCGCCTTTCTCCACGCCCCCCATTTTCATCCAGGTCTTCGCCACATTGCCGATCTGCGACGCACGCTCGGCATTCGAACCATCTTCAACCTCGTCGGCCCCCTCGCCAATCCCGCCGGCGTGCGACATCAACTGATCGGCGTCTCCTGCGGCCTGTTGCTGAATGACTTCGTCCTGACACTCAGGAAGCTCGGTTCAAAGCGCGTCCTCGCCGTCCACGGTCATGACGGCGCGGACGAGATTACGCTGACATGTCCCACAGCCGTCTGCGAACTGCACGACGATGCGATTCGCGAGTACCAGATTACGCCGGAGCAGTTTGGGCTTGCCCGTTGCGATGGAAACGCATTGCTCGGCGGCAACGCACATGAAAACGCACGCGCCATACGACGCGCGATGGAGAACCAGAACTCGCCCACGCGAGACGTCATCCTTCTCAATGCCGCGGCAGCCATCTACATCGGCGGTGTCGCAGCATCCATCGACGACGGTCTCGTCATCGCACGGGAATCGATCCGCAGCGGCCGCGCTCTGGCGAAACTCGACGCACTCAGGAAATCCGAACGCAAACGAAGTCCCTGCTGGGAGTGATTCATCGTGTGAAACCGGCCTGGTGTGGAACCGGCTAATAGCCGGTTCGC